>JALSNA010000390.1 GCA_026987255.1 Hyphomicrobiales bacterium
TAATGCGTTTAGGTTTTGGTTAACCATTGGCGGTTACCTTAACGGTTGATTAGCCATCCCGCATGCATCGCGCCAGCAGGATGCCAGGGAGCGGCTTCGCAGTCATTCATGTTGTTGATACCCTTGTTCGGGGCATGCGGCACCGGCAGGGTGGAAGGGGAAACAGATGCGCGTTCTTCTCGTCGAAGATGATCCGGCCACGGCCCAGAGCATTGAACTGATGCTGAAATCGGAAGGTTTCAACGTCTATACCACCGACCTTGGCGAGGAAGGTGTCGATCTTGGCAAGCTCTATGATTACGACATCATCCTGCTCGATCTGAACCTGCCCGACATGAGCGGTTACGAGGTGCTCAAGACGCTGCGGGTGAGCAAGGTGGAGACGCCCATCCTCATCCTGTCGGGCCTGAGCGATATCGAATACAAGGTGCAGGGCTTAGGCTACGGGGCCGACGACTACATGACCAAGCCGTTCCACAAGGACGAGCTGGTGGCCCGCATCCAGGCCATCGTGCGCCGCTCCAAGGGGCATGCCCAGTCGATCATCAAGACCGGCGAGCTGGAAGTGAACCTGGACACCAAGACGGTGGAGGTGGACGGCCAGCGGGTGCATCTGACCGGCAAGGAATACCAGATGCTGGAGCTGCTCAGCCTGCGCAAGGGCACGACGCTGACCAAGGAGATGTTCCTCAACCATCTCTATGGCGGCATGGACGAGCCGGAGCTGAAGATCATCGACGTGTTCATCTGCAAGCTGCGCAAGAAGCTCAAGCAGGCCACCGGCGGCAAGGACTACATCGAGACCGTCTGGGGCCGCGGCTATGTGCTGCGCGACATGGACAACGACAACAGCAAGTCCAGGGAAGAGACCGTGGAGGCCTGACGGCCATTGCGGAACCGGTCCTGACCTGAACATTTCAGCGCCCCGTATTGCGTTCCGGCATGCGGGGCGCTTTTTGTCCGGAGAAGACATGCTCAAGGGATTTTGCCACAAGCGGCTGGAGCGGGATCTGGATCGCTGGATCGCGGCGGGCTGGGTGCCGCCCGCCTCGCGCGCGCTCATTCTGGAGGATGCCACAGACGGCGGCGGGGTGGGTTTTGCCGCCCTTCTGGGCATCCTGGGCGCGGTGCTGTTCTCCGCCGGGGTGCTGACCTTCGTGGCCGCCAACTGGGAGGCCATGAGCCGGTTGTCCCGGGTTGGCCTGCTGGCGGGCGGGCTGTGGGCGGCCCTGCTGGCCGGGGCGTGGCTGAAGCAGGCAGGGCACGCATGGCTGGCGCGTGCGGCCTGGCTCATTGCCATGGCCATATATGGCGGCTCCATCATGCTGGTGTCGCAGATGTATCATATCCACGGAAACTTTCCCGACGGAATGATGCTGTGGGCCTTGGGGGCGTTGTTCGCCGCCGCGCTTTTGGGCTCGCAGACGGTGCTGGCGGCGGCCATTGCGCTTTTGGCATTCTGGGACTGGTCGGTGCTGAGCCAGCACCTGGAGCGGCAGCCGCATTGGGCGGTCGTCATTCCCTGGGCCGTGGCCCTGGGGCTGGCCTTGTGGCGCAGACAGGCATGGGCGGTCAACCTGGCGGTGCTGGCGGGGTTCATGTGGGCGGTGCCGAATCTCGCTTTGTGGTGGGCCGGGCGGCTCGATGAGCGGACAATAACGGGGTCCATGGTCCAGATCTCGACGGCGGGTTTCATCTGTGGCGTGCTGGCCGCCGCAAGCGGCTGGCCGCGCGCCGCCCTGCTGGCGCGGCCCCTGCGGCTGTATGGCGGGCTGGGCATGCTGG
>JALSNA010000391.1 GCA_026987255.1 Hyphomicrobiales bacterium
AGCGGTGCACCCGGCCCCTTTGCGGCGTGGCGAAGAGCTCATCGCCGGGCGCATATTCATGGGCACCGAACAGGCGCACGGTGAGCGGGCCGGCCCCGGGGCAATCCAGATAGACGATGGTATCGGCTCCCAGGTGTTCCACGTGGATCACCTGGCCTTTCCACAGGCCGGACGCGGTGGACAGATCCAGATGCTCGGGCCGGATGCCGATGGTGTGGGCATCGGCCATGCCGGCGCGGGCTGCATCCAGCAGGTTCATTTTCGGCGAACCCATGAAGCCGGCGACGAAGGTGTTGCACGGCCTGTCATAGAGCTCCATGGGCGTGCCCACCTGCTGGATGACGCCGCCATTGATCACCGCGATGCGGTCGGCCAGGGTCATGGCCTCCACCTGGTCATGGGTGACATAGATCATGGTGGTTTTCAGCGCATGGTGCAGCCGGGCGATCTCCAGCCGGGTATTGACCCTGAGGGCGGCATCGAGGTTGGACAGCGGCTCGTCGAAGAGAAACAGCTTGGGCTGGCGCACGATGGCGCGGCCAATGGCCACCCGCTGGCGCTGGCCGCCGGAGAGCTCGGCCGGATAGCGGTCCAGATAATCCGCCAGCTCCAGCATGGCGGCGGCCCTTTCGATGCGGCTGGCGATCTCGGCCCGGGGCGTTTTCGCCTGCTTCAGGCCCAGGGCCATGTTGCCGCGCACCGTCAGATGCGGATAGAGGGCATAGGTCTGAAAGACCATGGCGATGCCGCGTTTGGCCGGGGAGATGTGGTTGACCACCTTGCCTTCGATCTCCACCGTGCCCGATGTGGCATCCTCCAGCCCGGCGATGATGCGCAACAGGGTGGACTTGCCGCAGCCGGAAGGGCCGACGAAGACCATGAACTCGCCCCTGGGGATCTCCAGATCGATGCCCTTGAGCACCTCCACGGGACCGAAGGACTTGCATATGCCGTTCAGTTTCAGCGCGCCCATGGGGCCTGTTTCCTCGTCATTTGACCGCTCCGGCGGTTATGCCGCGAATGAGCTGGCGTGAAAAGATCAGATAAAGCACCAGTACCGGCACGATGGCCAGGGACAGGGCCGAGAGCACGGCGTTCCAGTCGGTGACGAACTGGCCGATGAAGACCTGGGCGCCCAGGGTGACGGTCTTGGTGCGTTCGGCCGGGGCGAGAATGAGCGGAAACCACAGGTCGTTCCAGATGGGGATCATGGTGAAAACCGCCACCGTGGCCATGGCCGGGCGCACCAGGGGCAGCACCAGGCGGAAGAATATGCGGTATTCGCTCAGGCCATCCATGCGTCCGGCGTTCTTCAGGTCATGGGAGACCTGCTTCATGAACTCGCTGAGGATGAAGACCGCCAGAGGCAGCCCTTGCGCCGTATAGACCAGGATCAGGGCGGCCAGGGTGTTGACCAGGCCGGAGGCCACCATGAGCTGGAGGATGGCCACCGTGCCCAGGCGGATGGGGATCATGATGCCCAGGGCGAGATAGAGCCCCCACAGGGCATTGCCCCGGAAGCGGTATTCCGACAGGGCAAAGGCGGCCATGGCGCCAAACAGCAAGATGAAGGCCAGGGACACGACGGTGACCGTCAGGGAATTGAAGAAATAGAGAATGAAATCCCCCTGCTCCCAGACCGTCCGGTAGCCTTGCAGGGAAAAGCTGTGCGCATCGGGCAGGGCCAGCGGATGGCGGAAAATGGCGCGGCGGCTCTTGAAGGAATTGATGACGATGAGCAGCACCGGAAAGAGCGACAGGAGGGTATAGCCACCCAGGGCCAG
>JALSNA010000392.1 GCA_026987255.1 Hyphomicrobiales bacterium
GCGGGTGAAATGGATGCGCCTTTGCATGGCTTTCGTCATGTAGACCGTGCCGGACTTGTCCACCAGCATGACCTGGGTCACGCCCATCTTGCGGGCGATGGCGGGCCAGTCTTTGGGCCCGGCGACGGTGAGGGCGGTGGCGGCGGCGTCGGCCAGCGCGCCATTGGTGTGGACGACGGTGGCCGAGATGATGTGGTCCACCGGCATGCCGGTGCGCGGGTCGATGATGTGGGCATAGCGGATGCCCTCGTATTCGCGGTAACGCTCGTAGTTGCCGGAGGTATAGAGGGCCTCGCCGTCCTTGAGATCGATGGTGGCGAGGATGGCCCAGTCCTTCGGATCGCGGATGCCGGCCCGCCAGGGCCTGCCGCCATGATCGCCGATGACATCGAGATCGCCGCCGGCATTGACGATGGCGTTGCGGATGCCGTGATGCTTCAAGATGGCCATGGCCCGGTCCACCGCCTCGCCCTTGGCGAAGCCGCCGAAGTCCAGGGAGACGGCGGTGTTGCGCGTCGAGACCTGGGCGCCGTCGATGACCAGATCCATCATCGAGGGGTGGCGGGCGGCCAGGGCGCGGATCTTCTCCAGTGGCGGGCGGGTGCCCTTGGGCAGTTCATCGGCGTGAAAGCCCCAGGCGGCAATGATGGCGCCGATGGCGGGGTTGAACAGGCCGTCCGAGATGCGCTCGAAATGCCGCCCCTGCTTGATGAGGGGCAGCAGGAAGGGGCTGACGGTGACGGTGCGGCCGGCGGCCAGGGCGGCGTTGAGGCGGCTCAGTTCGCCGGGTTTCCAGGCATGCCAGTCGCGGTGCATGCGGGCAAAGGCGGCACGGATATCGGCGATGGCCTTGCGGGCGGTGGTCTCGCCGGCATCGCGGATGGTGATCTCGACGATGGTGCCGAAGACATCGAGCTTGTGGCGGTAGACCTTTCCGGCATCACCGCGGCATCCGCTCAAGGCGAAGGTGGCGAACAGCAGCGCGATCCAGGCAAGGAGGGTGGTGTGTGTGGCCTTGAGCATGAGACATCGCCGGAAAAAACAATGGTGCCTGGGGGCGGAATCGAACCACCGACACGCGGATTTTCAGTCCGCTGCTCTACCAACTGAGCTACCCAGGCATCCACGGCGCATCACGGGGCGGGCCGCGGCGCGCCCCTTGTCCCCTTGCGCCCGCGCGTTATAGATAATGGGGATGGGCCTTGCAAGGGGCTTTTTCGCCAAGGATCATTTTCCGGCCAGTTTCTTCAGCAGCTGATCCGGCAGTCCCCTGGCGGCGGTGATGTCCACATCCTCGAAGGTGGCGTTTTGCAGATCGGCCCCGGTGAAGTCCGCCTCGCCGAGCTTGCATGAAACCAGATTGATGCCGGCCATGTTGGCGCCCGTGAAGCTGGCCTTGCGCAAATCGCTCTCCTCGATGCTCAGGCCGGTCATGTTGGCCTTGGCGAAATTCGCCCCACGCAGATCCGAGCCGATGATGAAGCCGCGAAACAGCATGGTGGAGGACAGATCGGCACGGGGCAGGCTGACCTGATCCATCTCCACATCCCGCAAGTGCGCGCCGCGGAATCTTGCCTCCTTGCCCGTGGCCTTGTTGAGAATGGCCCCGAACATGAAGGCCCTGGTGAAATCGGCCTTGTCCAGGCGGGCGCTGGCGAGCTTGACGTGCAGCATGTCGCTTTCGGTGAAGTTCGCTCCGCGCAGGTCGCAGCCTTCCAGGTTTGCCCAGCGCAGGGAGGCCTTTTGCAATTTCGCGCCGGCAAGATTGCAGCCATTGAGACGCGCCTTGGCCAGCTTGACGCCACGCAGATCGGCTCCGTGCAGGTCCGCGCCCATGAGGAACTTTCCCTCGAAATTGCATTGGCGCAGATCGGTCATGGCCGCAGGCGCGGAACAATCGCCCTTCGGCAGGGCGCTGGCGGCTGTCGCGTTCAGGGTTCCCAGAGCTGCCGAAAGCGTTGCGGCGGCCAGCATGATGGGCATGCGCATGTCCATGGTCTCCTCAGCAATGAAAGGCCTTCACCTGCTGTCTGTTCCCGGGGCGCGACTTTAACCTGCATCGCAGGCCAGGGAAACCCGTTTGTGACAGGTGGGCATCTCTATTGGCCGTCTGAAGACCATCCTCACCCCCTGCCAACCACCCGTAGTGTCCCATGACCTGGGTGGTTGGCAGGGGGTGAGGATGGGCGCGCAAGGGTTTTCAGAGGTCTCCAGTTGGCGACAAGGGGGCATGCCGTCATCAGGCAAAGAAAAAGTTTGGAATGCCAAAGAAATCCTTTTTATTCGGCGGGCAACGGAACAGTCCGAATGGCCGCCGGGATTCGCGGCATATGAAGTTTTCCTCATGTGCAACCCGCATATATTGCATTTTTCCGCTGGTTACAGGTGATGGTTCCGCGCCAGACTGCCCATGGCTTCGACCAAGGTAGCACAAAGGCGAATTGTGCTTTTCTTAACCATTGTTCTATGTTCAAAAACGTTCTGCACCTGTGCTAGGACTGCAATCCGGGACGGCTTTCACAGACAACAACAAAGCCGCCTCCGGTTGAAACTCCCGATAAAAAGGAAGAGGGAAACTCACATGAGCAAGAAACTGATCAACCGCCGCGAGCTGATCCGCAACGCCGCCATCGGCGGTGCGGCGCTGGCCGCGCCGCTGCATTTCGTGCGCGATGCGCATGCGGAAGCCTATTGCAACATGCCCACCGGCAAGACCGTCACCCTGGGCTTCAACGTGCCGCAGTCCGGCCCCTATGCCGACGAGGGCGCCGACGAGCTGCGGGCCTTCAAGCTGGCGGTGAAGCACCTCAACGGCGAGGGTGACGGCGGCATGCTCAATACCTTCAAGCCGTCGTCGCTGAAGGGCAATGGCATCCTGGGCAAGAAGGTGGTCTTCGTGACCGGCGATACCCAGACGAAGTCCGACGCGGCGCGCGCCTCCGCCAAGCGGATGATCGAGAAGGACGGCGTGGTGATGATCTCCGGCGGCTCCTCGTCCGGCGTGGCCATCGCCGTGCAGGGCCTGTGCCAGGAGGCCGGGATCATCTTCATGGCCGGCCTGACGCACTCCAACGACACCACCGGCAAGGACAAGAAGCGCAACGGCTTCCGTCACTTCTTCAATGCCTACATGTCCGGCGCGGCGCTGGCTCCGGTGCTGGAGAAGGCCTATGGCAAGGACCGCAAGGCCTATCATCTGACCGCCGACTATACCTGGGGCTGGACGCAGGAAGAGTCGATGAAGAAGTTCACCGAGCAGATCGGCTGGAAGACCGTCAAGACGGTGCGCACGCCGGTGGGCGCGGGCGACTTCTCGCAGTATATCACGCCGGTGCTGAACTCCGGCGCCGACGTGCTGATCCTCAACCACTACGGCAAGGACATGATCAACTCGATCACCCAGGCGGTGCAGTTCGGCCTGCGTGACAAGGTGGTCAACGGCAAGAAGTTCGAGATCGTGGTGCCGCTGTTCTCGCGTCTCATGGCGCAGGGCGCGGGCGATGCCATCAAGGGTGTCTATGGCTCCACCAACTGGAACTGGCAGCTGCAGGACGCCGCCTCCAAGGCCTTCGTGAAGTCCTTCGGCAAGGAATACGGCCAGCCGCCTTCCATGGCCGCGCAGACCTGCTATGTGCAGACCCTGCTCTATGCCAATGCCTGCGAGATGGCCGGCACCTTCTCGCCGGCCGGCGTGGTCAAGGCGCTGGAGGGCTTCAAGTTCGACGGCCTGGGCAATGGCCCGACCGAATACCGCGCCGCCGATCACCAGTGCTTCAAGGATGTGCTGGTGGTGCGCGGCAACGAGAAGCCGAAGTCCAAGTTCGACCTGCTGGAGGTGGTGGAGATCACCCCGCGCGCCAAGGTCGAATACGATCCCAAGATCTTCGGCGGCGAGCTGGGCCCGGTCAACGCCAAGCCCTGCTGAGGCCAGCAGACACGGCCCGGCCATTGCGTCCTGAGCGGCGCAATGGCCGGCGCCTCATTCCATTTGCACATAATTCTTGATTTTGGCCGGCTTTCCGGGTCTTTAATCCGGGGAGGGGTCGGACGTCATGCGCCCGATAAGGGGGCGGTGATTTTCAGCAGGGGTGAGTAAAGGGCTCATGGACGCAATATTGCTTCAGGTCCTCAACGGGCTGGACAAGGGAGGGGCCTATGCGCTGATCGCGCTGGGGCTGACCTTGGCCTTCGGCACGCTGGGCATCGTCAACTTCGCGCACGGGGCGCTGTTCATGCTCGGCGCCTTCACCGCCGTTTCCTTCAACAAGCTGCTGACGTTGCAAAAGGTGGTGCTGGACACGGCGCACAAGACGCCATGGGGCGACCCGGTGGAGATCCGCACGCCCTATGTGGAGGCCATGTTCGGCGATTTCGGCAAGTTCATGGTGGACTGGTCGGTGCCATTGTCGATTCTCGTTGCCATTCCCGTCATGCTGCTCATCGGCGTCATCATGGAGCGCGGGCTGATCCGGCATTTCTACCGCCGCCCGCATGCCGACCAGATTCTGGTCACCTTCGGCCTGGCCATCGTGCTGCAGGAGATCGTCAAGCACTTCTTCGGCGCCAATCCCATCCCGCAGCCGGCCCCGCACATCTTCGCCGGCAGCGCCGATGTGGGGGCCTGGCTGGGGCTTGCCAAGGGGACCATCGTCTATCCCTGGTGGCGGCTGATCTATTTCGCCTTTTCCGCCGTGGTCATCGCCGCCGTCTTCGCCTTTCTGCAGCTGACCACCTTCGGCATGGTGGTGCGCGCCGGGATGCGCGACCGCGAGACGGTGGGCCTTCTGGGCATCAACATCCAGCGGCGCTTCACCATCGTCTTCGGCCTGGCGGCGGTGGTCGCCGGGCTGGCGGGGGTCATGTATACGCCGATCCTGCCGCCCAACTATCACATCGGCATGGAGTTCCTGGTGCTGTCCTTCGTGGTCGTGGTGGTCGGCGGCATGGGCTCGCTGGGCGGGGCCGTGGCGGCCGGGTTCCTGCTCGGCATCTTGCAATCCTTCGCCTCGATGAACGAAATCAAGTCGCTCGCGCCCGGCATCGACCAGATCATCATCTATCTGGTGGCCGTGATCATCCTGCTGGTGAGGCCGCGCGGTCTCATGGGCCGCAAGGGCGTAATGGAGGACTAGCCACATGTTTGCGAAAACCGCGCGCGGAGACTGGCTGCTCTTCGCCATATTCACGGCCGTGGTGCTGGCCGCGCCCATCCTTTTTGCGCCCATAGGCGCGGGCTATCCCGATCTGTTGCAGAAATTCGCCATCTACGGATTGTTCGCCATCGGCTTCAACATCCTGTTCGGGCTGACCGGCTATCTCTCCTTCGGCCATGCGGCCTTTCTGGGCGTGGGCTCCTATGCCACGGTGTGGATGTTCAAGCTTCTGAGCATGAACGTGCTGCCCGCCGTCGTCGTCTCGGTGGTGCTGGCGGGGCTTTTCGCCCTGCTGATCGGCTATGTGTCCTTGCGCCGCTCGGGCATCTATTTCTCCATCCTGACGCTGGCCTTCGCGGAAATGTCCTACAAGCTGGCCTATTCGGTGCTCACCCCCATCACCAATGGCGAGACGGGCCTGCAGGTGCGCAACCTGGCCAAGGCCGGAGTGGTGAACTTCCAGCATGGCGATCTGCGCATCCTGGACCGCGCCTTTGGGGTGGTGGAACATGGGGTGCCCATGTCCAACCTGTTCGGCATCAAGATGAGCGGCTGGCCGGGCTTCTATTTCTGCGCCGCGGCGCTGATCATCGGCTTTTTCATCGCCATGCGCATTTCGCGCTCCAGCTTCGGCATGATGCTGCGGGCCATCAAGTCCAACCAGAACCGGCTCAACTATACCGGCGTCAACACCCGCCCCTACCTGCTGGCGGCCTTCGTCATCTCCGGGATGTATGCGGGCATGGCCGGGGCGCTGCTGGCGGTGACCGATCCGCTGGCCGGGGCGGAGCGCATGCAGTGGACGGCCTCCGGCGAGGTGGTGCTGATGACCATCATGGGCGGTGCGGGCACCCTGCTCGGCCCGGTGCTGGGGGCCAGTGTCATCAAGTATTTCGAGAACATCTTCTCGGCGATCAACGAGAATGTCCTGCACCAGGTGTTCTCCTGGCTGCCGCAGGGGGTGCAGGACGTGGTGGTCTCGATCCTGAGCCTGTTCGTCGGCGAGGGCTGGCACCTGACCCTGGGCCTGCTGTTCATGCTCATCGTGATCTTCCTGCCCGGCGGCCTGATGGAGGGACTGGGCAGGATCGTCTCCCTGTTCAAGCGCGGGAAAGCCGCCTCGGATGCGGCGCAAAACGGCCAGGAGGCCTGACGGCATGGCAATTCTGGAAATCGACAACGTCAACAAGACCTTCGGCGGCCTGCGCGCCCTTTGGGAAGTCAACCTGAAGGTGGAGGAAGGGGCGGTGCACGCCATCATCGGCCCCAACGGGGCGGGCAAGTCCACCTTGCTCAACTGCCTGGTGGGACGTCTGGCGCCGGATACCGGGCGGGTGATCTTCGCCGGCCGGGAGGTGCTGGGCCACAAGCCGCACGAGATCAACCAGATGGGCATCGCGCGGGTGTTCCAGACGCCGGAGATTTTCGAGGATCTGACCTTGCTGGACAATGTCATGATCCCGGCCATGGCCAAGCGCGACGGCTCCTTCCGCCTCAATGCCTGGCGCAGGGTGGCGGCCCGCGCGGAGCTGCGCGAGGAGGCCGAGCAGATCCTCGAGGACGTGGGGCTGGCGGAGCAAAGGCATGTCGTCTGCTCGGCGCTGTCGCGCGGCGACAAGCGGCGGCTGGAAATGGCCATGTGCCTGATCCAGCATCCCAGGCTTTTGCTGCTGGACGAGCCGACGGCGGGCATGTCGCGGGCCGACACCAATGCCACCATCGATCTGCTGAAGAAGATCGGCGAGCGCGGCATCACCAAGATCATCATCGAGCACGACATGCACGTGGTCTTCTCCCTGGCCAGCCGCATTTCGGTGCTGGCGCGCGGCACCTTCATCGCCGAGGGCAAGCCGGACGAGATCAAGGGGAATCCGAAAGTGCAGGAAGCCTACCTGGGAGGGGCGCAGGCATGAGCGACAAACCGTTTTTCTCCGCCCGCGATCTGCATGCCTATTATGGCGAAAGCTATATCGTCCAGGGGGTGAGCCTGGAGATGAAGGAAGGCGAAATCCTGGCGCTGCTGGGGCGCAATGGCGCGGGCAAGACCTCCACGCTGCGCACCATTGCGCGGCTGGACAGCCCGGAGCTGAAATCGGGCGAGATCTGGCTCAACGGCGCGCCCCTGCACGAGATGGAGGCCTGGCAGGCGGCCAGGCTGGGGGTCGGGCTGGTGCCGGAGGACCGCTGCATCATCGGCGGACTGAGCGTTGAGGAGAACCTCAAGCTGGCGCAGATCGCCGAGCCGAAGGGCTGGGACATCAAGAAGATCTACGAGCATTTTCCGCGGCTGGCGGAGCGGCGCGATCAGGAGGGCATCACCCTGTCGGGCGGCGAGCAGCAGATGCTGGCGGTGGCCCGCGCCCTGGCGCGCGATATCAAGTTCCTGCTGCTGGACGAGCCCTACGAGGGGCTGGCGCCGGTGATCGTGCAGGAAATCGAGAAGATCGTCGCCAGCATCAAGGAGCTGGGAATCACCACCATCCTGGTGGAGCAAAATGCCGTTGCGGCGCTGCAACTGGCGGATCGCGCCGTCATCCTCGACATGGGCCAGATCGTCTTTGACGGTTCGGCCAGGGAGGTGCTGGAGGACGAGGATTTGCGCCACAGGTATCTGGCCATCTGAGCCCGCTCCTGGCGCATGGCAAAAGGCGGGATGATCGCGCCTTTTTCCATCGTCGCATGTGAAGTATTCACAACAGATTGAATACACAGCATTTTCTGGCATTCT
>JALSNA010000393.1 GCA_026987255.1 Hyphomicrobiales bacterium
CCGGCGCGATGCACATCCGTGCAAAAAGAAGGCCCGTGCCCCTGCCCAACCGTCTTTCACATAATTCTGGGCGGTTGGGCGGGGGCGCGGGCCGGCGCGATGCACATCCGTGCAAAAATGCTGCCCCCCTTTTTTGCGCACAAAAAACTCAATAGGCCTGCAGATACCACCGGCCATTGGCCTGTTGCAGATACAGGCGGCTTTGCTGCAAGGCGGCCTGCAATCGCGGCAGGCTGAGCGAGGAGGCAAGGGAGATGATCGCCCCGGTGCCCGACAGGGTGGAAACATCCACGCCGACAACTCCCGGCGTGGTGCGGATGCGCGCCTGCAGGGATTGCCATTCCCGCAAGGAGTGGAAGGGGACGTTCACCGTCAGCCGCGTGGATGCCCTCGCCGGGGACTTGGCCGCCCGCGCGGCGCGCTCGGCGGCGATTTTCTTTTTCCACTTGTAGGTCATGACGGTGTGAAAGCGCCTTGCGGCCTGTTCCGCCGCCGCGGCGATGCCGCCATCGGTGGAGATGTAGGTCTTGTCGAAGGCGATTTCCCCCACCGGCGAGGAGCCGGTCATTGACGCATGCACGGCATTGTCACCGGCGGGCTCGGCAATGGCCACCAGCACCCCTTGCGTGTCATAGCGCATCTGCAGCGCTTCCAGCTTCACCTTGTCCCTGGCCAGGGCATCTTCGGCGCTGATCGTCTGGGAATCGGTCAGATCGCCCACCGGGATCAGCACCGGCACCAGGGCATTGGCCGCATCCAGCTTTTCCCATGCCTTGCGCCATGGATTGTCCTTGAACAAGACCGGCCCCTCCGGCCCTTTCCACACCGGCACCACCAGCACCCTGGGCGCCTGGCGGGTCACGTATCCGGCCCCCGCCTTGCGCAGCGCGGCGCGCACCTTGCGCGGCATGAAACGGATGGTCAGCTTGCCGATGTAGCGCCGCGGCCCGGTGTGCTCCTCCTGCACCGACAAGGAGGACATCATGCGCCCTATGGCGCGCGGCCCGATGGACTTCAGCCGCCCCCAGGCCTCCTCGCTGGCGATGCGCCGCAGGAGCTTGTGAAAGGCCTTCACCTGGGCTTGCTGAATGGCCTTGATCTTGGCGGTGGCGGCATCCTTGTCGCGCACGTCCACCTTGATGCCGGAGACGGTGAACACGTCCTTGTCCGCCGCCAGGGCAGAGCCTGCGCCGCCCGCAACGGACAGGCCAAGCACCACCAGGGCAGCCAGCGCCAGCATGAACCTTCGCGCATGTGTCATGCGTGATATCTCCGTATAGCCCCCGTATCGGCCATCCGCGCAAAACCAATCTTGGCAGCTGCAAGCGGACAGACAGGGAAAACCCTGCAAAAGGCGCGCTTTGTGCTTGCGCGCGCCTACCATCCTGTTTCAATACACGCATATAACACAAAGCGCCAGTGACGCAAAGGAAACCTTCTGGGAGCGCAATCTGCCATGGCCGGGAAAAAGCCTGAAACCGCCAAGCCATCCAGCGGCATGACCTATGCCGCCGCCGGGGTGGATATCGCCGCCGGAAACGCCCTCGTGGAGGCCATCAGGCCTTTGGCGAAGGCCACCGCCCGCCCCGGGGCGGAGGGCGGCCTGGGCGGTTTCGGCGGCCTTTTCGACCTGCGCGCCTGCGGCTATGAGGATCCGGTTCTGGTGGCCGCCAACGACGGGGTGGGCACCAAGGTGCTCTTGGCCATAGCCACCGGCATTCACCACACCATCGGCATCGACCTTGTGGCCATGAGCGTCAACGATCTGGTGGTGCAGGGCGCCGAACCGCTGTTCTTCCTCGATTATTTCGCCACCGGCAAGCTGGCGGTAAAGGACGCCGCCGCCGTCATCGCCGGCATCGCCGAGGGCTGCAAGATCGCCGGATGCGCGCTGATCGGCGGCGAGACGGCGGAAATGCCCGGCATGTATGCCCCCGGCCACTATGACCTGGCCGGTTTCGCCACCGGTGCGGTGGAGCGCTCGGCCGTCCTGCCCCGTTCCGGACTGATCCGCGCCGGAGACGTGCTCATCGGGCTGGCCTCTTCCGGCCCCCATTCCAATGGCTATTCCCTGATCCGCAAGCTGGCCGAATCCTGTGGCGCGGGCTGGGACGATCCGGCCCCCTTCGCGCCGGGCAAGAGCCTGGGGCAGGCCCTGCTGGAGCCCACCCGCATCTATGTCAGGCCGCTGCTGCAAGCGCTCAGGACACCGGGCAATGGAATCAAGGCCCTGGCCCACATCACCGGCGGCGGCTTTGTCGAGAACATCCCGCGGGTGCTGCCGCAAGGACTGTCGGCGCGCATGAATCTCTCCGCCCTGCCCATCCCGCCGGTCTTCGGCTGGCTGAAGGCGCAAGGCAATGTCGCCGATGCGGAAATGCTGCGCACCTTCAACTGCGGCTGCGGCATGGTCATCGTCACCGCCGCCGAAGATGCGCCCCGCTGCATGGAGATATTGGCGCAGGCGGGCGAGAGCAGCTTCATTCTTGGCGATATCACCGAAGGCGGGGAGGCCCCCGTCACCTTCACCGGAACGGCGGAGTTCGGCCCATGAGCGGCGCGGTGAGAAAGAAGGTGGCGGTGCTCATCTCCGGGCGCGGCTCCAACATGACCGCCCTCATCGATGCCGCCCGCGATCCGGCCTGCCCCTATGAAATCGCCGTCGTCATCTCCAACCGCCCTGAAGCCGCCGGGCTGCAAACCGCCCGCGAGGCGGGCATCGCCACCACCGTCATCGATCACCGCAGGTTCGATGACCGCCAGGCCTTCGAGGAGGTGCTGCACGAAACCTTGCTGATGTTCGCCGTGGATCTGGTCGCCTGTGCCGGGTTCATGCGCATCATGACCGCCTACATCACCGGCCTGTGGGAGGGCCGCATGCTCAACATCCACCCCTCCCTGCTGCCGCTCTATCGCGGCCTGCACACCCATGAACGGGCCCTGGAGGATGGCGTGCGCATTCATGGCTGCACGGTGCATTTCGTCACCGCCGATCTCGATGGCGGCCCCATCATCATCCAGGGCGCGGTGCCGGTGCTCCATGGCGATACGCCAGGTTCCCTCGCCGCCCGCGTGCTGCGGGTCGAGCACCGCATCTTCCCGCGCGCCCTTTCCCTGGTGGCCTGTGGCGCCATCCGGCTGGAGAACGGCCGCATCACGGGGCAATGGCGGGCCGATGCGGCCGCCTTCATCACCTCGCCAGAACTGGAGGACTGAACAATGCCGGGACAAGATGACATGAGCGGGACGGAGCTGCGCCGGCAACTGGCCGAAACCGCCCGCGAGCTGGGCGCGCGGGGGCTGAACCGGGGGGCGTCGGGCAATTCCTCCGTGCGCTGTGCCGGGGGGTTTCTCATCACCCCATCGGGCGTGGCGGCCCATCTGGTAACCCCCGAATCTCTGGTCTTCGTCACCATGGACGGGAAGGCGCAAGGAGAGCTCAAACCTTCCTCGGAATGGCGCATGCACCGCGATATCTACGCCGCCCGCGCCGATGCCGGGGCGGTCATCCACACCCATTCGGACAACGCCACCGCCCTGGCCTGCCTGGAGCGCCCCATTCCGCCTTTTCACTACATGGTCGCAATGGCCGGCGGCAGCCTCATCGATTGCGCGCCCTATGCCCGTTTCGGCACCGCCGAACTCTCCGAAGCCATGCTCAAGGGCTTGGGCTCGCGCCGCGCCACCCTCCTGGCCCACCATGGCATGATCTGTTACGATCAGGATCTGCCCGCCGCCCTGGCGCTGGCCGAGGAGGTGGAGGGCCTGGCGCGGCAATACCTGCTGGCCTGTTCGGCGGGCAGGCCCAAGAGCCTTTCCGATGCCCAGATGGCCGCGGTCCTGAAGGCCTTCGCCACCTACGGCCAGCCGCAAGAGGCTTGAAGCGCCTTTCCATGGGGCTGATGCTCCGCTGCCATGCGCCGCGGCGGCTTTGCTTGCATTTGCCCGCCCAGCGGCTATCCTGCCGCCGGGACCATCGGGCCTTGCGCCCGCATGGCAGGAGGAGAGGTCATGACCGAAAGCGCAAGAATGAATCCCGCCCACGGCTGGAGCCTGCCGGAGCCGGAAGCGCGCCAGTGCACCCCGGCCTTCGATGCTCTCAAGGGCCCCGATGTCATCACCGCGGACAGCCCGCGGCGTTTCATCAACCGCGAGCTGAGCTGGCTGGGCTTCAACATGCGGGTGCTGGAGGAGGCGCGCAACATGCGCCACCCCTTGCTGGAGCGGCTGCGCTTTCTGTCCATTTCCGGCAACAACCTGGACGAGTTCTTCATGGTGCGCGTCGCCGGCCTTGTGGGCCAGGTGCGCGCCGGCATCACCGAGCCTTCCCAGGACGGCCTGACCCCGGCCCAGCAGTTGCGCCAGGTGCGCGCCTATGCCAGCCGCCTCATGGCCGCCCAGGACGAACGC
Source organism: Hyphomicrobiales bacterium (assembly GCA_026987255.1). Taxonomy (GTDB): domain Bacteria; phylum Pseudomonadota; class Alphaproteobacteria; order Rhizobiales; family Aestuariivirgaceae; genus Thermopetrobacter. The sequence goes on from JALSNA010000393.1 coordinate 4,411, forward strand.
TGGGCCGAGCTCACCGGCGAGCTGGCGGCGGAGGGCATTCACCTGCTCGATGCCCACGAGCTGCTCAAGGCCGACATCCGCTGGCTGGACGAGATGTTTCTCAGCCTCATCCTGCCGGTGATCACGCCCATCGCCATCGACCCGGCCCATCCCTTCCCCTTCATTCCCAACCGCGGCTTCGTCATCGCCCTGCAGCTGAAGCGCAAGTCCGACGGGCGGGCCATGAACGCCCTTTTGCCCATTCCCCACCAGCTCGACCGTTTCATCCGCCTGCCGGAGGCGCAAGACTCCGGGCTGGTGCGTTTCGTCTCGCTGGAGAACATGCTCACCCTCTATGTGCCGCGCCTGTTCCCCTCCTATGACCTGGTGGGGCAGGGGGCCTTCCGGGTCATCCGCGATTCCGATCTGGAAATCGAGGAAGAGGCCGAGGATCTGGTGCGATTGTTCGAATATGCCATCAAGCGCCGCCGCCGCGGCCGCGTCATCCGTCTGGAAGTGGATGCCCGCGCCCCTGATTCCCTGCGCACTTTCATGGCCGAAAAACTCGGCGTTCCGGCCGAGGGCATCGTCATCTGCAACGGCGTGGTGGGCTATGCCGACACCGCCCAGATCATCACCGATGACCGCCCGGATCTGCAGTTCAAGCCCTATACGCCGCGCTATCCGGAGCGCATCCGCGAGCATGGCGGCGATTGCCTGGCCGCCATAGCGCGCAAGGATCTCATCGTCCACCATCCTTACGAGAGCTTCGACGTGGTGGTGCAGTTCATCCGCCAGGCCGCCGAGGATCCCGATGTCGTGGCCATCCGCCAGACACTTTACCGCACCTCCGCCAACTCGCCCATCGTCGCCGCCCTGACGCGCGCCGCCGAGGCAGGCAAGTCGGTGCTCGCCCTGGTGGAGCTCAAGGCGCGCTTCGACGAGGAGGCCAATATCCAGTGGGCCCGCAATCTTGAGCGCGCCGGGGCCCAGGTGGTCTTCGGCTTCCTGGAGCTGAAGACCCATGCCAAGGTCTCCATGGTGGTGCGCCGCGAGGATGGGAAGCTGCGCACCTATGTGCATTTCGGCACCGGCAATTATCACCCCATCACCGCCAGGATCTACACCGATCTGTCCTTTTTCACCTGCGACCCGGCCATGGGCCGCGATGCCGCGCGGCTGTTCAATTTCGTCTCCGGCTATGCGCCGCCGGACAATCTGGAAAAGCTGGCCATCTCTCCCATCAATCTGAAAAAGCGCCTGCTGACGCTCATCAGGGCCGAGGAGGCCCATGCCCGGGCCGGCCGCGCGGCGGAAATCTGGATGAAGTGCAATTCCGTGGTCGATGCCGAGATCATCGATGCCCTCTATGCCGCCTCCGCCGCCGGGGTGAAGATTTCCATGGTGGTGCGCGGCATCTGCTGTCTGCGCCCCGGGGTGCCGGGTCTTTCGGAAAACATCCGGGTGAAAAGTCTCATCGGCCGCTTTCTGGAGCATTCGCGCATCTATTGTTTCGGCAATGGCCACGGCCTGCCCCATCCGCAGGCAAAGGTCTTCATCGCCTCTGCCGATCTCATGCCGCGCAACCTTGACCGGCGGGTGGAGACTCTCGTGCCCCTGGAGAACGAAACGGTGCACGAACAGGTGCTGGATCAGATCATGGTCGCCAATTTGCGCGACAATCAGCAAAGCTGGGCGATGATGGCCGATGGCGCCACCTGCCGCATCGCGCCGGGCAGGGACGAAGCGCCCTTCAACGCCCACAAGTATTTCATGGAAAACCCCTCCCTGTCGGGCCGTGGCGAAGCGCTTTTGCACACCGCCCCGCCGCGCACCCGCAAGGGCAAGAAGAAGAAACCGGCCCGCAAGTGAGCCGGCGCAAGGGACCAAAAAAGCCAACGGAGACGATGAGAAAACACATGATACCCGGCACCTTGCAAACCTTCCACGTCGATGCCCTGGGCAAGACGAAAAGCGCCGGTCTGAAGCCCGTCTCCGTTGTGGACATAGGCTCCAACTCGGTGCGCCTGGTGGTCTATGACGGGCTGCGCCGTGCGCCATCGCCGATCTACAACGAGAAGGTGCTGGCCGGGCTGGGGCGCGGCGTGGCCACCACCGGCGAGCTCTCCGCCCAGGGTGTGGAGCGCGCCATTGCCGCCCTGCGCCGCTTTCATCGTCTCAACGAGCAGATCGGCGTCACGCGGGTCTTTCCGCTGGCCACGGCGGCGGCCCGCGACGCGGCCAACGGGGCCGGTTTCATTGCCCGGGCGCAAAAGGCCCTGGGCCACGAGATTCACGTCCTGAGCGGCAAGGAGGAGGCCCATTATGCCGCCTGCGGCCTGCTGGCGGGCATGCCGGAGGCCAATGGCGTGGCCGGCGATCTGGGCGGCGGCTCCCTGGAGCTGGTCAACATCCGCCAGGGCAAGGTCAAGTCCGGCATCACCCTGCCGCTTGGCCCCTTGCGCCTCATGGATCTGGCCGGAGGCGAGATGACCCGCGCGGCGGAAATCATCGAGCAGACCTTCGCCGCGGCCGCCATCCTGAAAAAGCTCGAATCACGCGCCTTCTATGCCGTTGGCGGAGCCTGGCGCAATCTGGCGCGCATCCACATGAACCAGACCGGCTATCCCTTGCGCGTCATTCACTATTACACCATTCCGCGCCATGAAGCCCTGCTGCTGACGGCAAAGGTCTCGGCCATGACGCCGCAAGAGGTGCTCGCATCGGCCGATGTCTCGCAAAGGCGGGCCGAGACCCTGCCGCTGGCCGCCTTGGTGCTCAACCGCCTTTTGTCCATGTCCGGGGCGCGCAATCTGATCTTTTCGGTGCTCGGCGTGCGCGAGGGGGTGCTTTATGACAATCTGCCGGAAAAGCGCCGCCGCGCCGATCCGCTGCTCTCGGCCTGCTGGGATTTCGCCCGCCGCTATGCGCGTTCACCGGCCCATGAGCTGGAGTTGTGCGCCTGGTCGGATCAGATCTGCGGCGAAGGCGGCATCGAGTGCACCCGCCGCTGGACGCGCCTGCGCCATGCCGCGGCCATGCTGGCCGATATCAGCTGGCGCGCCCATCCCGATTATCGCGGCGCGCGCGCCTTCACCCTGGTCAGCCAGGCCAACTTCACCGGCATCGACCATTATTCGCGCGCCTTCCTGGCCCTGTGCGTCTTCTTCCGCTATGAGGGGGTCTTCGCCACCCCTCCGGCGGAAATCGCCGCCCTGGTGGACGACAAGGCCATCCGCCGCGCCCGCATTCTCGCCGGACTGTTCCGCCTGGCCTATGCCCTGTCCGCCGCCATGCCCGGTGCGCTGCCCAACATTCCCCTGAGCATTGACGAAAAGGCCGTGAGCCTCACCCTGAAGGGAGACTATGCCGACCTGGCCGGTGAGGCGGTGGACAAGCGCCTTTCCCAATTGGCCCGCGCCCTGGGCCGCGAGGGCCTGATCCGGGGCTGAGCCG
>JALSNA010000394.1 GCA_026987255.1 Hyphomicrobiales bacterium
ATGCCCTCAAAAGCCGCTTTCGCGCAGCACCACCGCCACCACCCGGCGCGCCATGCGCCCGGCCAGGCTCTGCCTTTGCGCCTCCACCACCATCCGCCCCGTGCAGGCGCGCATGCACGGCGGCGCGGCGGCGCCATCTGCGGGAACGAACAGCGCCGGAAACATCCCCTTGCGCATCTGGATGCGTCCGTCCCTGTCGCGCTCCGAGGGCGCGGGCCCGCCATGCAGGGACGACAGGTAGAGCAGATCGCGGCCCCGCTTGCGCACCGCCCCGATGTCCACCAGCCGCATGGCCATGCGCGGCAGCTCCGGATCGTCGGGAATGAACCACCCTGCCGCCCCCGCGCTGAGCCGCCCGGCGTCTTCTTCCGCCACAAGTGCGGAGGCCACCCGCGCGCGCGGTGAAACAACCCGCGCCAGAAGCTGGCTTTCGTTCACCCATAGCCCCGGTTTCAGCCCCTCCATGACGCGGCTGACAACGCCATCAAAGCTGGCGCGCAAGCTCAGATTCTCTTGCCGCTTGCGCAGACCGGCCAGCTTCTCCTCCAGCGCCGCCTTGCGTTTCTTCAAGATGCCATGCTCGGACAGATCGCGTGCATCGGCCGCCAGCCTGCGCAGCCGCAGCTTCACGAGGCGCAATTTTTCCGCCGTCTTGCGCATCTCAAGCTCCAGCTCGCGGGAGCGCAAATCCACCAGTGCCTGCCCCTTGCGCACCTTTTGCCCCGCATGCGCATGCACCGCCACCACCTGCCCCGCCTCCGGCGCATAGACATCCATCTGCCGCGCCGCCGTCATCAGCGCCGGCAGCCGCAAGCTGCCCCACAGCGGCGCAAAGAGCGCCACGGCAAGCACCGCCAGAACAATCACCGGCCGCCACGGCTTGCCCTGCTTGAGTATCATCTTGCGCATCTCCCACCAGCGGCGCATCTCACGCATCACCGGCAGGGCCAGGAACCAGCTCACTTCAATACCTCCCAGAATCACCCCCAGAACTTTCGGAAAGGCGTGGTAGACCAACAGCGCTATGCCTGAGAAAACCACGGCGCGATAGAGAATCGTCGCCACGGCATAGGCCATCAGCAATCTGCGCATGCCCGGCCCGAAAGGCTCCGGATCGGGCATCCGCAGGCCGAACAGCCCGTTGCGCAGCCGCGTCAGCGCCAGATCGAAGGCCCGCGGAGCCAGATTGTGCATGCGCAAGAGGTCGGCCAGGATGTGATAGCCGTCAAAACGCATGAACGGGCTGGCGTTGATCAGCAAGGTCGAGGCCAGACTGGTGGTGGCCACGAAGAAGGCCATGGCCCGGCCCGGCCCCTGTGGCAGGAAGGCCCACAGCAACAGCGCCACGCCGGCAATGCCCAGCTCCACCAGCATGCCGCCAGCATCGATCAGCAGCCTTTGCCGCCGTGAGCGCAGCTTCCATGCATCGGTCACGTCCGTGTAGAGCATCGGCATCATCACCAGAAAGGCCACCCCCATGACCGGCACCTTGCAGCCATACCGGGTGGCGATGAAGGCATGCCCGAGCTCGTGCGCCGCCTTGACGAAGACCAAGGTCACGGCATAGAGCGCCAGCCCCTGCAGGGTCAGGAAACCCATGAAGGTGGACTTGAAGACATCCCATTGCCGGCCCGTCAGATAAAGCCCCAGCAAGGAGATGAAAACCAGCAGCGAAATCCCGATGCGCCCGCCCAGCCAGCGCACCCAGGGCAAGGCGGCGCGCAGGAAGCCTTGCGGCCGCACCAGAGGAATGCGGAAAAACAGATAGCTGTGCAACGCCTTGACGAGCAGCCCCGTCTCGCGCCGCCCGGCCAGCCCCGCCAGCCGCTCCCAATCTCCAGGCCCGCTCCTGACCAGCTGGTTCGCGGTGATGAACCGGGCAAGTCCGGCAATGTCCTCTGCCGTGGCATGAACCCCGTGACGCGCCGCCAGCTGCGCGATCAGCGCCCTGGCGCTGCCTGCCCGCCAGCAGGACAAGGCCTGCCCGGCCAGCCGCGAGATGCGAAAATAGCTGTTGCGCAGCGGATCGTGAATCAGGAACCCCGGCATCCGCCCGGCATCATCGGCGGCCTCCATGAAGCGCAGCTCCTCGCGCAATGGCGGCAAGGGTTCATCCAGAAAATCAGCAGCTTGCGCGCTTGCGTTCATGTCAGATTCCGAGATATTGCCGCACCGCCGAAACCGGACGGCGGAACAGATAGAAGGCCAGTGGGACCTTCTCCCCGATCAATTGCGCCGAGCCGCGAAACCCGATGCGCACCCGCGCCGCCTTGCCCAGCTGCGGATCGCCGGCAAAATCCGCCATGACCCGGTAGGCCAGCAGTCCGCCGGGTATTTCCCCGGCATGGAAACTGGCCGTGCGCACCCGCCCGCCGATGACATGCAGGGGATCGGCATCCAGGAACACCCGCACCCGGCCGCCGGGCCGGATGGCGATGGCGTCGCGCACCGGCAGATCGATGCGCAAGGCCATCCGTTGCGGATCGGCGATCTGCATGACCTGCACGCCGGTCTTGACCGGCTTGCGGATCCACTCGGACCTGTCCGGATAGACGGCGATGCCATCGGCGGGCGATCTCACCCGCACCAGCTTCAGCAGTCTGTCCGCATGCGCCCTTTCGGTTTGCGCCAGCGCCAGCTCCGCCTCCGCCTCGGCCAGCTGACGGCGCGCCTTCGGGTCATGAAAGGCCGCCTTGCGCAAGGTCTCCAGGCGCGCCCTGGCCACCGCCTCGCGGCGCGCCGCCACATCCCTTTGCGCCTTCAGCTCCGTATCGTCATAGACGAACAGAATCTCTCCGGCCCGCACCTTTTCATTGGGCCTTTTCAGCACATCGGCGATGACACCCTCCATGGGAGCCGCCACGATCACCGGATCGGCGGCCACCACCTCCACCGGCGCAATGGCCGTCATCGGCACCGGAATGAACAGCATCAGCAGCGCCAGCACCGGCAGTCCGATGAGCAGCCAGCGCGGCGGCGCAAAGCGGCGCAGAAGCGAAGGCGGCGAAAGCGCCATGAGCGCGTGGGAAACCGCCCCGGCGAGCCGCTGGCCGATGAGCGCATCCTTGTCCTCCCAGGGCTCGGCACGGGTCAGCAGCAGCCCGCCAAAGGCCACCCCCTTGCGGTCGCGCAACACCAGCCACAGAACCTGCCCGAAAGGGGTTTGCGCGCCCTCCTCCGCATTCTCCATGAACCGGCCCATGGGCCCATGAATGAAGTCCGCCCCGGCCTCCATGGCCGCGTTCATCCGCCCCGCCAGCCGCTCCATGGCGCGCACATGTGGCGCATTGCGCTCCACCACGGCAAGGCCGGATACGGCATGCGTCTTCGCCCGCCCCCGCGAGTCCAGACGCATGAAAAAGGCCTGGGAATAGCCCAGCAGGGCGCGCGTCTCATTGACCGTGAAGATTTCCACCGCCCGCACCGAGGGCAACTGGCGCAACCGCCCCTCGATGCCAAGCAGCAGCTCCAGCCGCTTCGGCGCGCCCCGCCTTGCGCCCGCGCCCTGGCCATCATCTTGCGGTCCGCCGCGGTGCACGGTCACAGGCGCCGTCATGATCCACCCCTTTTTCCGTCTTTGGCCAATACCGGCCCGCCGCCGAACCTGGCCAGCCCGCTCATGCCCGGCAGCACGCCGGCGGGCGGATCGCGCAAGATTCCGCGCACCCGCACGGTCTGCGACACCGCATCCACCACCGCGCCGGTGCGCGTGACTTCGCCCTTCAGCCGCGCCCCGGTCTCATCCACCAGAAAACTGAACTTCGCCCCCACACCGATCCTGCCCAGCCAGCTTGATGGGGCGATCATGACCACCTCCAATTGCCCCGTGGCGACAATGGACATCAGCGGCTTGCCCGCCTGCGGTGTCTCGAACTCCTGCACGAAGCGCTCCACCACCCGCCCGTCATAGGGCGCGACAAGGGTGCAATCGCGCACCTTCAGGGCCGCCGCCTCCGCCTCTGCCTTCGCCTTGTCGCTTTCCGCCGCCGCAATGGCCGCATCCAGCTTGCCCGCCGCCTGGAACTTCACCAGACGTTTCTTGCTCCTTGCCTTCAGGGACTGCGCCCTCCAGGCTGCCCTGGCGGCTCGCAAGGCGGCGGCAAAGCGCCCGCAATCGAAGGCTGCAAGCACATCTCCCTTGTGAAAACTGTCCCCCTCGCGAAACGGCAGCCGCGCCACCGGGGCGGAAATGCGCGCCGACAGTTGCGCATGTGCGGGCGCTTCGATGATGCCGCGCGCCTGTTCAGCCGCCAAAAGCGGCCCTGCGGCCAGCACCAGGCTCATGGCGAGCCCGGCGCCAGCCACAGGTTTTTTCCCCATTCTCATTCAGCCTTCCCTCCCATGGGCCAATACCGCATTCATCCCGCCAGGGCCCGCAACAGGGCATCCGCCTCGCCGCGCTCCGAACCGGCCAGATGCTCCACCTGATCGAGAAACTCCAGAACCGATGCCCGGCCGCCCGCATGGGCCTGCTGGACGATTTCACCCGTTTGCAGGTTGATGCGCACATCCCACTGCTCCACGGCATTGCCGTCCGCGCGATGCTCGATCCGCAAGGCCATCCACTCCTGCCCGGCCGGCACATCGACGATGACAGTGCGCGCCCCGGCCCGCGAGACATGCCACGGCAAGGGCCGGCCATCGGCGGAAAATACCCGCACCTGATCCATCAGGACATCGGCGCGATCCGCCCCGCGCGCCCCAAGATCGATCACCAGGGCTCCATCGCCGGTCACCAGGGTGCGCAGCCTCATTTCCCCAGCCCCGGAAAGCCCCAGGGGCATCGAGAGATTTGAGCCGTTGTAGGTGAAATGATCCGCCCCGCCGCCCGCTTCCCTCAAGGAAGAAGCCCAGCCGCGGGCATCTGTGCGGCCCATCCACTCGGCAATGTCGCGGATGACGCCATCGGAGAAGCGGCCAGCAAGACCATTGAGACTCAAGATGCCATTGACGCTTTCCAGGATCACCAGGTTGTCCGGCAGGGCCGAACCGCCCAGATCCTCCAGGCCATTGACCGCATCGGTCAGCGGCGGCTCATCGGGCGCCAGCCCGGCCTGCCCATCGTCATTGGCCGCCCCCCTCTGCGCATCGGGACGCGGCTGTGCGCCTGTGCCGCTGCCGAAGTTCTCCGGCGTGCGCTCGTTGGCGGCATTGACTTCAAGCTCGAAGGTATGAGAGGCCAAGCCGCCCTCGCCATCATCCGCCGTCACCGTAATGGCATAGGGGCCATTGCGGGAGGCATCCAGCGCCAGCGTGCCGCTGATCTGGCCGCTGGCCGGATCGATGCTCAATCCGGCAGGCAGCCCGGTGGCCGCATAGGTCAGGGTATCGCCATCGGCATCGGCGAAATGACTGGCCGTTTCGATGCTCACATCATGGCCATTGAGCGCCACCTCGTCCGGAATGGGCGAAATGTTCTGCGGCGCCACATTGGTCACCCTGTAGGTCACATTGGCGGTGGTCACGCCACCATGGCCATCATCACCGCGCACCGTGATGACATGGACACCATCGCCATTCGGCCCGCCTTGCGAGGCGGAATGATCGAGGGTGCCCGAAATCACCCCGGTGGCCGGATCGATGCTCAGCCCCGCCGGCAGACCGCTGGCCGTGAAGGTCAAGGGATCGCCTTCCGGATCGACCAGATACTGGCTGATGTCCAGCGGCGCAGGCGTGGAGGAATCCTCGGCGTCCACCGGCGGCACCGCCGGCTGCGGGCTCAGCCCCCCGCCATTGCCGCCCACCGTGATGGCGGCCACGGCCGTATCCACGCCGCCTTGTCCATCGGCGATCTGATAACTGAAGGCATCGCTTCCCGAGAACCCGGCATCGGGCACATAGGTCACCGTGCCATCGGGATTGACGCTCACCGAGCCATGGGCAGGCGGCGCCACGATGCTCACCGTCAGCGGATCGCCATCCGGATCGCCGTCATTGCCCAGCACCCCGATCTGCACCGGCGTATCCACCGGCGTGACGGCCATATCATCAACGGCTGCCGGTCCCGGATTGGCCACGGTGATGACCAATGGCGCGCTCACCTGGTTGCCATCCGGATCGATGGCCGTCACCTGCGCCACATAAGGCCCGGATGCGGAGGCATCATTGACGGGTGTGCCCGAAATCACCCCCGTCGCCGCATCGATGCTCACCCCCGCCGGCAGGCCGGTGGCGGCAAAGGTCAGCGGCTGGCCATCCGGATCGGCAAAGCCGGCCGAAACATCCAGCGGCGTCATCGGCGCGCCATCCGTCAGCGCCTGATCCGGCAGGGCGCCACTGGCCACCGGCACGCCGGGAACGGGGGCGCCGACGGAAATGGACACCTGCGCCTCGTCGCGCCCGCCATTGGCATCCTCGGCGATATAGGAGAAGCTGTCCGGACCGGCATAGCCGCTATCGGGCGTATAGGTCACGGTGCCATCGGGGTTGATGACCACCGTGCCATGGGCAGGCGGCGTGGTGATCATCGCCACATGCAGCGGATCGCCATCCGCATCGCTGTCATTGCCCAGCACCACCAGGGTCACGGGCGTATCCTGTGGCGTGGACGCGGCATCGTCATTGGCCTGCGGCACGGGATTGCCCACCGTGATGATCAAAGGCTCCGTCACCTGGTTGCCATCCGGATCGCTGGCCGTCACCTGCACCACGTAAGGGCCATCCTCGGAGGCATCCGGATCCACCGTGCCGGTAATCTGTCCCGTCGCCGGATCGATGCTCAGGCCCGCCGGCAGGCCACTGGCCGCATAGCTCAACGGCTGGCCATCCGGATCGGTGAAGGCCCCGCTCACATCTATCGGCTGGATGGTCTCGCCATCCAGCACCTGCTGCGCAGGCAAAGGCGTGGCGGTGGGCACCCCGGGCACGGTCTGCGCGGGCGCAGTCACCGTCACCGTCACGGTGGCCGTTGCCGTGCCGCCCTGCCCGTCAGAAATGGTGTAATCGAAGCTGTCCACCCCGGCAAAACCGGCATTGGGCGTATAGCTTACCGTGCCATCGGGATTGATCACCACGGCGCCATGGGCCGGAGCCGTCGTGCCGGTAACGCCAAGGGCATCCGAATCGGGCGCGCCATCGGCATCATTGGCCAGAACATTGACCACAACGGCGGTCTCCGGCGCGGTCTGAACCGCGTCATCTGCCGCCTGCGGAGCGGCATTGTGCACCGTGAAGGCCACACCAACCGAAGCCGTGCCGCCATTGGCCGCCGTTGCCGTCACCACCGCATTGTAGGAGCCGCCCAAAGAGGCATCCGGATCGATGGTCCCGGAAATTTCGCCCGTGTTGGGATCAATGCTCAAGCCATCGGGCAGACCCGTGGCCGTGAAGGTGAGAGGATCGCCATTGCCATTGTTGAAGGCCCCGGCTGTCTCCACCGGCGCAATGGTCTCGCCATCGGTGACCTCGCGCTGGATCAGCGGCGGCGCAACCAAAGGCGCATCGTTGACGCCAGTGACCGTCACCGTCAAGGTGGCGGTATCGAGCCCGCCCTGGCCATCGGACACCTGATAGGCAATGGTGGTCTCGCGGCTTTCGCCATCACCCAGGCTCTGGAAATCCGCCCCCGGATCGAAGCTCCAGGACCCATCCGGATTGATGATGAACTCACCTCCGGCGGAGCCGGCCACCGGCTGCCCGAGATGAGCCGCATCCCCGGCCACTTCCGCCACCTGCAGCACATCGCTGTCCTGCCCCGTGTCATGGTCGTTGCCCAGCACATCACCGCTCACCGGCGTGTCCTCATCGGTCACGCCCGTATCATCCACCGCCACCGGCGCAGGGTTGCTCACCGTGTAGGTGATGGTGGTCTC
>JALSNA010000395.1 GCA_026987255.1 Hyphomicrobiales bacterium
GAGGGCACCGAGTTCGAGCTGGAGGCGGACATCATCGTTTCGGCCATCGGCCAGTCGGGCGATTTCGAGGGCTACGAGGATCTCGCCAACGAGCGCGGTTTCATGGACGTGGACGGGTTCTTCCGGGTCAAGGGCAAGGAGAAGCATTTCGCCGGCGGCGACATCATCCGCCCGCATCTGCTGACCACGGCCATCGGCCATGCGCGCATCGCCGCCGACGAGATCGACTTTTTCCTCTCCGGCGAGGAGCTGGCGAAGCGGCCGAAGGTGGACGTGGCGCACTTCAACCTGCTGGCCGAGCTCAACGCGCGCGGCCACGAGGTGCAGCCCTATGACGGGACCCAGACGATGGGCACCAGCAGCGCCGAGTGGGCGGTGCACAATTTCGAGGACCGCTCCGACAAGGATGTCATCACCCACGAGGAAATGTTCCTCGGCCATTTCACCGAGAAGCCGCGCGCCATCCGCGAGGAAATCCCGGTGGATGCCGATCATGTGCTGGGCAACTTCCAGGAGCGCATCAAGCCGCTGACCGAGGAGCAGGCCAGATATGAGGGCGAGCGCTGCATGAGCTGCGGGTTGTGCTTCGAGTGCGACAACTGCGTGATCTACTGCCCGCAGGACGCCGTGCACCGGGTGAAGAAGGACGAGCGCAGCGTCGGGCGCTATGTCTATACGGACTATACCCGCTGCGTGGGCTGTCACATCTGCTCCGATGTCTGTCCGACGGGCTACATCAAGATGGGACTTGGGCAGTAACTTCGAACTGACGGGCAAAGCCATGACTTTCAGGCTGATCAGACTTGTGGCGGTTCTTGCCCTGGCGCTCGGCGGCGTTCTTGGAAGCGCCGCCGGGCAGGCCGGGGAAATCGGGCCGAAGATCGCCATCGACAAGAGCAAGGGGCAGTGCGTGAGGCCGCGGGATGAGATGCGGCGCACCCACATGCAGCTGCTCAAGCACAGGCGCGACGAAACCATGTACAGGGGCGTGCGCGGCGGCAAGGTCTCGCTGCGGGCCTGCATGGAGTGTCACGCGGTCAAGGGCGAGGATGGCAAGTTCCTCACCGTGAAGTCGCCGAAGCATTTCTGCCGGGTCTGTCATGACTATGCCGCGGTCAAGCCCGATTGCTGGGATTGCCATGTCTCGGTGCCGGATGCGGCGGCGGGGCAGGCGATGCTGAAGCTGCCCGGCCACTCCATGCACGCGGAGGCCTCCGGGCTGGTCAAGTATCTTCAGGGAGGGAAGAAATGAGCCAGGGAACTCCCGACAAGGATCATGACGCGGCGCGCCGCGCCTTTCTCAGGAACGCCGCGGCGGCCACGGTCATCACGCTGGCGCCGGGTGTGACGCTCTTGACCATGGGCCGGGCCGAGGCCGGGATCGCCAAGCCGAGCGGGCCGCTCGATCCGAAGAAGCGCTGGGGCATGCTGATCGACACCACCAAGTGCGCCAGCGGCTGCGACAAGTGCGTGGCGGCCTGCAAGAAGGAAAACGGCTGGGAGGCAAGGGAAGGCTCGCCCACCGATCCGCAATGGATCCGCAAGGTGGATGTCAAGGATCCCGGGACCGGCTTCGAGATGTCGCTGCCGGTCATGTGCCAGCATTGCGAACATCCGCCCTGCGTGGACGTCTGCCCGACGGGGGCCTCCATGAAGCGGGCCGATGGCATCGTGCTGGTCAACCGGCACATCTGCATCGGCTGCCGCTACTGCATGATGGCCTGTCCCTACAAGGCGCGCTCCTTCGAGCATCACGAGGTGGAGGAAAGCGACAAGGCGCCCTGGGCGCCGCGCGGGCAGGGCACGGTGGAAGCCTGCACCATGTGCGTGCACCGGGTGGACACGGGCCGCATTCCGGCCTGCGTGGAGGCCTGTGACAAGGGGGCCATGCTGTTCGGCGATCTCAACGATGCCAATTCGGACATCGCCAAGCGGCTGGCGGAATATCCCTCGGCGCAGATCCGCGCCGATCTGGGGACCAATCCCGGCGTGCGCTATGCGCAATTGCCTTGAGCTTTAGGGGAGTCAGCGGACAATGAAGCGAATTCACTATTCCGAGCTTGAGGGGCGCGCGGGGTTCTACATCGCGCTGATCGTGCTGGGGGCCATCGCCGGAGCGGGAGTCCTGGCGGCCTGGTACATGGAGCATTACGGGCACGTGGTCACCGGCATGACCAACCAGATCGTCTGGGGCATGCCGCATGTCTTCGCGGTGTTCCTGATCGTGGCGGCCTCCGGGGTGCTGAACGTGGCCTCCATCGGCTCGGTGTTCGAAAAGAAGCCCTACAAGCCGCTGGGCAGGCTCTCGGCGCTGATGGCCATGGCGGTGCTGGCCGGGGGGCTGGCGGCGCTGGTGCTCGATCTGGGGCGGCCCGACCGTCTGGTCGTGGCGATGACCAAATACAATTTCAAGTCCATCTTCGCGTGGAACATCTATCTCTACAACGGCTTCTTCGGCGTCGTCTTGCTCTATCTCTATGTGCAGATGACGCGCAGCTGGAAGATCGCCTCCTACAAGAAGGCGGCCGGGACGCTGGCCTTCGTCTGGCGGCTGATCCTGACCACCGGCACCGGCTCCATCTTCGGCTGGCTGGTGGCGCGGCAGGCCTATGATCTGGCCATCTATGCGCCGATGTTCATCGCCCTGTCGTTCTCCTTCGGGCTGGCGCTGTTCCTGCTCATGCTGGTCGCGCTCTACAAGTCGGTGGAGCGGCCCCTGGGGCATGGCCTGGTGAACCGCATGGGGCGCCTGCTGGGCGTCTTCGTGGCGGCGGCGGCCTATTTCGTCGCCATCCAGCACCTGACCAACTTCTATGCGGCGGAGCACCAGGGGGTGGAGAATTTCCTGCTGTTCGGCGGCAATGTCTACAGCTTCCTGTTCTGGGCCGGGTTCGTGCTTGCGGGCACCATCATCCCCTTTGCGCTGCTGTTCTCGAAATCGGCCAAGACGTCGATGAAGCCGGTGGTCATCGCCTCGGCGCTGGTGGTCATCGGGGGATTGAGCCTGATCTACGTGATCATCATCGGTGGACAGGCCTATCCCCTGGTGCTGTTCCCCGGCAAGGAGGTGTCCAGCAGCTTTTTCGATGGGGTGGTCAACCCCTATACGCCGAGCTTCCCGGAGATCATGCTGGGGCTGTCGGGCTTTGCCATCGCCGCCCTGCTGACGGTGTTCGCGGCGAAGAATCTGCGCCTGATGCCCACGTCTTTGGCGGACGAGGATGTCGATCCGCACCTGGTGCAAAAGAGCGCGCAGGTGGTGGAGCTGAAAAAGGCCGCCTGAGCCGGAAGAAGATCAACCTGAGAAAAAGGCCCGCCTTCTTGGCGGGTCTTTTTTGTTTTACGATTGCGGAGAAGTGTCTGGCAACTTTGGCCTGAAAGGGAAATGGCATTCTTGCAGCCAATTTTTCCTCAGGGCTTGCGCCATACGAGCAGGGGGGCGTCTGGAGCCGGCTGGCGGGTGTTCACGGCGGGGTGCTGGCGCAGGATCTTGCGCAGCCTGGCATCCAGGCGCGGCGGAGCGGGATGTTCGCGCATCAGGGCCAGCCAGGAGAGGGGCCATTCCATGGTCTCCCGGCCGGCGGAGGCAAGCAGGAGCGGGGTCTGGGCAGTGTCCGTCTGAACCGCATGACCTGAGCGCCAGAAACGCAGAACCAGGCGGGCATCGGGTGTATTCAGCTGCCTGGTGAGGGTGAGAACGGGCAGGCGGCCATCATGCAGCAGGGGCAGGGGCGGGATGTTCTCAAGGCTGGCCTGGGGCGAGAAGAGCCTTGCCGCATCAATCCAGGTAAAGGGGCGTGCCTTGCGCCAGCCCATGGCGGCGAGAACTTTCGGGATGTCCTGTCTTTCAGCCGCCCATTGGAAAATCATGGGCTCCTTGCGCGCGCCGCCCAGATCGATGCGCCGGGCGGGCAACTCCCGCCATGCGCTTTCCAGCCAGATGTGCAGGGGAAGGACGCGCAGCTTCTGTTGCGGCGCATAATGCATGAGAGAGGCGGTGAAGGTGGTGCGCGCATGGATGATGCCGGTGGCGAGATAGGCCGTCAGAACCAAAGAGCCGAGCAGGGCGCGGCTGTAGTTGCGGATGTGGACCTGCGAGAAGAACAGCCCGAACAGGGCGGTGAGCATGATGCCGGCGAGAATGCCGCCGAGAACCACGGAGGGCCATTGCGCCGAAAGCCAGATGCGCGAGGCGGCGACCAGGCCGGCCCAGAGCACGGCGAGGGAAAAGATGGCGATCTTGCCGCCGGGCGCAAGGTGGCGGGACACCAGCACGGCGAGTATGCCGAAGGTGGTGACCGTCATGGCCACATGGGAGCCAAGAAAGCGCATCAGCCCATGGCCAGCCTGGGGCACGATGGGGGGGGCCAGATGCAGAACGATCTGCACCAGGGGCACGACGAGAGCGGAGGCAATGATGAAGGCGCAAGCGGCCAGGGCGAGCCGCCAGGCACGCTGGATGAGCAGGATGAGGACCATTGTGATCAGGGCGGCGAGCAGCGGGCCTATGTCGCCAAAGGCGGTGATGAAAACCATGAAGGCATCGGCGGGATCGCTGCGCAGGCCCTGCACAAGGTGGGTGATGGCGGCATCGGCGCGCGGCAGGGCACTGACGCCGGTGAGGCTGTCGAGAATGGAGATGACGCCACTGGCCGCCAGGGCGAGCGCCAGGCCCCAGATGACGAGACCGGCGAATTCCGGGCGGTCGGGGTGCAACAGGCGGGCGGCATAACGCCAGCCCTTGCCGGGGCGGCGCTCCAGCCAGCCGATCAGGGTGCGATAGGCGCGGGCCATGGGCGGAGCGGCGCGCAGGATGAGCAGGCGCACCATCCACAGGGCCAGGGCGATGAGCAGGAGCAGGGCCAGCAGCATGGCCGCCAGGCGTCCGCTGACTTCGCCCAGGGTGCGATAGGCCAGCCCCAGGGCGGCGGCGGGAAAGACGTGCACGGCGGCCCAGACGATGGCCGAAAGCACATTGGCCAGGTAAAAGCGCACCGGGTCCATGTGAAAAATGCCGGCGGTGATTGGCACGATGGAGCGGATGACCGGGATGAAGCGGGCAATGGCGATGGATTTCGCGCCGTGCTCATGGATGAAGGCGCGGCCCTTTTCCAGCAAGGCGGGATTGGAGCGGAAGCCGGGCCAGTTGACGATGGTTTCGCCATACCTGCGGCCCATCCAGAAGGAGATGCCGTCGCCGGTGATGGCCCCGAGCGAGGCCCACAGGAACATCATCCAGACGTTGCCTCCGCCAGCCGAGGCCACGGCAATGATCCCAAGGAGAACTGTTTCCCCGGGCAAGGTCGCGCCTATGATGGCCAGGCCCTCGCTGAGCGAAAAGATGAAGATGAGCACGCCGACCCAGGATGGATGGGCTCCGGCCAGGTCAATGACCTGTTGGAAAAATTGCTGAAACCATTCCGTCATGCCGCCCTTGGCCCATCTAATTGTCTGAAGACCATTCTCACCCCCTGCCAGCCACCCGGAGCGCCCCATGATTGGGGTGGCTGGCAGGGGATGAGGATGGACGTGCAAGCGTTTTTCAAGTTTTCCCTTCGCTCGCGTTGTGCCATCGTGCGCATAAATGGCTACATGGACGCAGGGCAAAAAGCAAACCCCGCGCCGTGGCGAAATCAAGGCCGGGGGGTGGAAAAACCGTTTTCGGCCCCCATGTCAAAAGGGCGGATCAATGACAAGGGGGCGCATTCATGTCCATGCCGAGCATTCTTCTCAATATCCTGTGGTTGATTTTCGGCGGGTTCACGAGCGGCGTGGGCTGGTTGCTGGCGGCGGCCATCATGGCCATCAGCATCATCGGGCTGCCGTGGGCGCGGGCGGCGTGGACCATTGCCGTCTACAGTTTCTTCCCCTTCGGACAGTCGGCGGTGCGGCGCGACGAGGCAACCGGCAAACCCGACCTGGGCACCGGCCCCTTGGGGTTTGTGGGCAATGTCATCTGGTTCATTTTCGCCGGCTGGTGGCTGGCCCTGATGCATCTGGCCTGGGCGCTGATTCTGGCGGTGACAATCATCGGCCTTCCCTTTGCCTGGGCACATCTTAAGCTGGCCAGGCTGTCACTCTGGCCGATTGGCTATATGATCGTTGAAAATAGCTGAGCAGGCGCTCTTGGTGCCTGTCTTTGCGCATTCTGGCAGTCTCGTGGCGATGGATGGAAGTGCCCCCGCCGGGGCTGGCCGGATGAAGAGGTTGCATCTGGCTGCTGACAGGCGGGAAATTCTTGCTATGGTGATTCGATGGGGCCATTGAGCGCCCATGCAGATTGCCTGAACAGGAAAGCCTTTCATGAAGACACTCGACAATTTCATCAATGGCCGGTTCGTGGCCTCCACATCCGGCCGGTTCGGGCCGGTGTTCGATCCGGCCAGCGGCGAGCAGACGGCGCAGGTGGGGCTGTCCAGCGCCGCGCAGGTGGGCGAGGCGGTAGAGGCGGCCAGGGCGGCCCTGCCCGGATGGGCCGGGATGCGGCCGCTGAAACGGGGGCGCATTCTGGAGCGTTTCCGCATTCTGCTGGAGGATCATCAAGAGGACATCGCCAGGCTGATTTGCCGCGAACATGGCAAGATGTTCGATGACGCCATGGGCGAGGTGGCGCGCGGCATCGAGAACGTGGAATATGTCTGCGGCATTCCCGAACTGCTCAAGGGCGATTACTCGCGCGAGGTGGGCCCGCATATCGACAGCTACACCCTGCGCCAGCCGCTGGGGGTGTGCGCGGGCATCACGCCGTTCAACTTTCCGGCCATGGTGCCCATGTGGATGTATCCATCGGCCATAGCCTGCGGCAATACCTTCGTGCTCAAGCCCTCAGAGCGCGATCCTTCGGCCTCGCTTCTGGCCATGGAGCTGGCCAGGGAGGCGGGCATTCCAGACGGGGTGCTCAATCTGGTCAATGGCGACAAGGAGGCGGTGGACGCCCTTCTGACCCATCCGGATGTGGCGGCGGTGAGTTTCGTCGGCTCCACCCCGATCGCCAGATACATCTATGCCACGGCGGCGGCCCATGGCAAGCGCGCCCAGGCCCTTGGCGGGGCCAAGAATCACATGGTGATCATGCCCGATGCCGACATGGACAAGGCGGTGGATGCCCTCATGGGGGCGGCCTTCGGCTCCGCGGGAGAGCGTTGCATGGCCATTTCCATTGCCGTGCCGGTGGGGGAGGGGACGGCCGAAGAGCTGCGCCGCCGTCTGATCCCGCGCATAAAGGCGCTGAAGGTGGGGCCGTGGACGGACAGGAACAATGAAATGGGCCCGCTTGTGTCCGCCCAGCACCTGGAGCGGGTGCGAGGGTATATCGCCAGGGGCATCGAGGAGGGGGCCGAGCTGGTGGTGGACGGGCGCGGTCTGAAAGTGCCCGGCCATGAATCGGGCTATTTCATCGGCGGCAGCCTTTTCGACCACGTCGAGCCGGAGATGAGCATCTGGCAGGACGAGATTTTCGGCCCCGTCCTGGGCATGGCGCGGGTGGCGGATTTCGAGGCGGCGGTGGCCTTGATTCATGCGCACAGCTTCGCCAATGGCACGGCCATCTTCACCCGCGACGGGGACACCGCGCGCGAGTTCGCCGATCGCATCGAGGTGGGGATGGTGGGCATCAACGTGCCCATTCCGGTGCCGGTGGCCTTCCACAGCTTCGGCGGCTGGAAGGATTCGCTGTTCGGCGCGCATGCCATCTATGGCCCCGACAGCATCCACTATTACACCCGCCTGAAAACCGTCACCGAACGCTGGCCCACCGGCATCCGCTCCGGCGCGGCCTTCAACTTCGGCGGCACGGGCGATCACTGAAA
>JALSNA010000396.1 GCA_026987255.1 Hyphomicrobiales bacterium
ACCTTCGTATCACGGTAGGTCAGCCGGTAGCGCGTATAGAGATGCTGATAGTCATCGAGCGCAAAGCCCAGCCGCAGACCAAAGCCCACCTGGTTGGTGCGATAATTGGATTCCTTTTTCATGTCGGTGCGCGAGCCGAACAGGTCGATCCCGGCGCTCATGTTGCGATCAAGAAAGTAGGGCTCGGTAAAGCCGAAATCCAAAGACTGGTGCTTGAAGGAGAGGGATGTCTTGAGATTCAGCTGCCGCCCGGTGCCCAGAAGGTTGCGCTCGGTGTAATCGGCCGAGCCGATCACGCCCTCGGTGGTCGAATAGCCGGCCGAGAAATGCAAGGAGCCGGTGGACTTCTCCTCCACCTTGATGACCAGGATCATCTTGTCCGGAGCGCTGCCGGGGCGCTCTGAAATGTCGATCTTGGAGAAGAAATCCAGCGCCGTGAGCCTGCGCCGCGCGCGGTCCACCAGGATGCGGTTGTAGGCATCGCCTTCCGCCAGCCGCAGCTCGCGGCGGATGACTTCGTCCAGGGTGCGGGTGTTGCCGATGATATCGATGCGTTCGATATAGACGCGCGGGCCTTCCTGGATGTTGTATTTCACCGTCAGGGTCTTGTCCGCCGCGTCGCGCTCGATCTGCGGCTGCACCTGGGCGAAGGCGAAACCGGCCTTGCCGGCCTCGACGGTGATCTTCTCGATGGACTTGTCCACCTTGGAGGCATCATAGATATCGCCCGGCACCGTCTCCACCTTGTGGCGCAGCTTGTCCGGATCAAGATCCGTATCACCGGTGTTCACCACCACGTCCTTGATCTTGTATTGCGGCCCTTCGTCAATGGTGAAGGTAATGTAGAAATCCTCGCCATTGGGCGCCAGTTCGGCATCGGCGGAAAGCACCTGCACATCGGCAAAGCCATGCTTGAGGTAGAAGCGGCGCACCAGCTCCTTGTCATAGGCCAGACGGTCGGGATCGTAACGGTCGGCAGTGGAGAAGAACTTCCACCACGAGTGCTCGGCGGTGGTGATGACATCGCGCAAGGTGCTGTCGGAGAAGGCATGATTGCCGATGAACTTGATGGAGCGCACCCGGGTGGCCTTGCCCTCGTTGATCTCGAACACCAGGTTGACGCGGTTCTGCGGCAGGCGGATGATCTTGGGCTCGACGGTCACGCCATAATGCCCGGCGCGCCGGTAGACGGTCATGATGCGCTGCACGTCCGCCTGCACCCGCGCGCGGGTCAGCATCATGCGCTCGCGCAGCTGCACTTCCTTGCGGATATCCTTGTCGGAGATTTCCGAATTGCCCTCGAAGTTCACCCGGTTGATCATCGGGTTTTCCTCGACCCGCACCACCAGGGCATTGCCCCGGCGCAGGATCTGCACATCGGAAAACAATCCCGTCTGGAACAGAACTTTCAGGGATTCGTCAATCCGTTCCGGATCGAAGGGATCGCCCGGCTTGACCTGCAGATAGGAACGCACCGTTTCAGGCTCGACGCGCTGATTGCCCTCGACGATGATGCGCGAAATACCCATGGCCTGCGCCGCAGGCAGCCCGCCAAGCGCAGGCAGCATGGGAGCGGCCAGCAGGATCGCCGCGGCCAGGCGGCCGATGATCTTGTATTTCTTGTTATACATCAGACAGTTACGTCCCCAATTCTGCGCACCCCAACCCAGGATGAATGAATCACCCGTTCGTTTTACGCTGTTTCACCCCCATTGAAAACAGTTTTGGGGCATTTTTTTGTTCC
>JALSNA010000397.1 GCA_026987255.1 Hyphomicrobiales bacterium
TGGTCGCCCGCGGTGTCCACCAGATTGATTTGCGCATCCGGCAGCGCATCCTTGATCAGCCGGATGATGTCATCGGGATTCATCGCCATGAAAGGGCTCCTGCATCTCGTTGCCTTGGGAGGCCGGATAGTAAAAACGCCAGGGGATGCACGCAACCCTCTTTCCACCCTGCGCGACCAGGATGCAGCCAAACTGCGGGAAAAGAAGGGCAGGGCATCACGGCAGCAACCAACAGCGCCTTGCTGCTGCCGAACCTCATGACCGGCCTTGAAAAGCTCTCGCCAATATTGCTTTGGCCTGCTCAACAGTGGTGGGCTTTCCGCCGTGTTCCGGAAGGCCTTTTGGGTTCCCTGACAGAAAATCAGGCGGCGAGGAGGGCCAGCAGGCCACAGAGCAGGTCTTTTGGGCGCGGCGGGCAGCCGGGGATGTGCAGATCGACCGGCAGAACGTCCGAAACCCGCCCCACACAGGCATAGGAACCGGCAAAGACGCAGCCATTGCAGGCGCAATCGCCCGCCGCCACCACCCATTTCGGCCCCGGCGTGGCGGCCCAGGTGCGCTCCAGCGCCACCTTCATGTTGCGGCTGACCGGCCCGGTTACCAGCAGCACGTCCACATGGCGCGGAGAGGCGGAAAAGTGCAGGCCAAAACGCGAAGCGTCGTAAATGGCGTTGCCGATGGCGTGGATTTCCAGTTCGCAGCCATTGCACGAACCGGCATCGACCTCGCGGATGCTCAGCGAGCGGCCCAGCAGGCGGCGGGCGCTCTTGTCCACGTTGCGCGCCAGCTCCTCCAGCGCCTGCCCGGAGGGGGCCGGCGCCTTTTCGGTTGCCGGCGGGCCGAAGATGGATTGCAACATCAGGCTTTTCATGGCTCTTGCTTCCTTGAAGGTTTTTCGCCCAGCGGCTACAGGTCATGCCCGGAGTAGGAGCAGTTGAAGGACTTGTTGCACAGCGGGAAGTCGGCGACGATATTGCCGTATATGACAGCCTCCAGCAGTGGCCACTGGAACCAGGACGGATCGCGCAGGTGGCAGCGCGCGACAAGGCCTTCCTCATCCAGCCGCAGCCATGCCAGAACATCGCCCCGGAAGCCTTCCACCACGGCCACGCCTTCGCGCACCTGTGCGGTGTTCCCGGGCAGCTCGGCGGTCAGATCGCCTTGCGGCATGTTGTGCATGATGGTGCGCACCAGGCCGATGCTTTCGCGGATCTCGTGAATGCGCACCCACACGCGGGCATTGACGTCGCCCTTGTGCATGACATGCATTTTCACCGCAAGAGAGTCGTAGGGCGGGTATGGCAGGCTCAGGCGGGCATCAAAGGCGCGCCCCGAGGCCCGGCCAACATAGCCGCCCGCGGCAAAGCCTTGCGCCAGGGCCGGGCTCAGGCGGCCGGTGTTGCGCACCCTGTCCTGCAGGGAGGCGGTGGTGTCGTAGATTTCGACAAGTTTCTCCAGCCGCTCGTCCAGACTGTCCAGCAACAGTTGCAGGACATGCGCGCCTTTCTCCGCATCCAGATCGCGGGCAACGCCGCCGGGCACGATGCAATCCATCATCAGCCGGTGCCCGAAGCAGGTATCGGCGGCCCGCAGCACGTCTTCGCGCAGAACGCCGAAATGGGCATGCAGGAAGGCAAAGGCGGCATCATTGCAGATGGCTCCCGTGTCCCCCAGGTGATTGGCCAGGCGCTCCAGCTCCGCCATGAGGGCGCGCAACCATGCCGCGCGCGGCGGAACCTCCACCTCCAGCGCCGCCTCGCAGGCGCGCGCGAAGGCAAATGAGTAGGCCACGGTGCTGTCGCCGCAGGTGCGCGCCGCAATCCTTGCCGCTTCGGCGGGCGGCTTGCCCTGCATCAGCCGCTCCACGCCCTTGTGGGTATAGCCCAGGCGTTCCTCCAGCCGCACCACCGTCTCGCCGGCGCATGAAAAGCGGAAATGCCCCGGCTCGATGATGCCCGCATGCACCGGGCCGACGGGGATTTCATGCACGCCTTCGCCTTCGACCGGCAAAAAGGCATAATCTTGCGTCTCGTCCTTCTCTTCGCCGGATTGCGCGGCATCGGCCTTTTCGTTCAATGGATGGCGGATGGGCCAGGCGCCATGATCCAGCCATGGCCGCCCATCGGGCAGGCCGCGGGCGCCATGTCCATACAGATCCTGAATGGCGCGCTCCAGGCGGATGGCGGCGGGATGGCGGGCGCCTATGGACGGAAAGGCGCCATCCTCCACGGCCAGGGAGACTATTGCAAAGTCCTTTTCGTCAGGGGCAAAGAGGGCCATGTGCACATCTTGCGCATCGGCCCACAATCCCATCAGGTCAAGGCCCTTTCCGAGCCTGCCGCCCAACTCCTCCCACATGGCCGCATCGATGCGAAAGCGTGGCGCGCCGCGCTGGGCCCGCTGCTCTTGGCCATTGGCGCGCAGAAGCTGGATCAGCCCCTGCTTCTGCCGTGTCTGTTCCGTGCTCATCCCAGCAACCTTGCCACTTCCTGAAACCATTGCGTCAATGCCTGTGGCAGCCACAGGCCGGCCAGCAGCACCAGCCCCATGTGGATGTAAATGGGCAGACTGGAGGCGCGCACCGGCTGCGCCTCGCCCTTCGGCGGGCTGCCCAGCAGAATATCCTGCAAGTGCATGATGAGCGCTCCGAAGGCCAGCAGAATGCCCCCGGCCAGAATGATGGCCAGCAGCGGCTGACGGGCAAACGTGGTGGTGATCACCAGAAATTCACTGGTGAACACGCCAAAGGGCGGGATGCCGGCTATGGCCACCACGCCCAGCGCCAGGGCCAGCGCCAGCATCGGATTGCTCTGGGCCAGGCCAGTGATGCGCGAGAGCCGTTGGGTGCCGCGCGCCTGGGCTATGTGGCCGACGGAAAAGAAGATGGCCGATTTCGTGAGGCTGTGCATGGTCATGTGCAGCAAACCGGCGAAATTGGCCAGCGGGCCGCCCAGCCCGAAGGCGAAAGTGATGATGCCCATGTGCTCGATGGAGGAATAGGCGAACAGGCGCTTGATGTCGCGCCGGCGATAGAGCATCAGGGCGGCAAAGATCAGCGACACCAGCCCCATGACCATCATGATGGGACCGCTGGGAATGACGCCGCCATTGCCCGCCATGATCATCTTGATGCGCAACAGGGCATAAAGCGCCACGTTGAGCAGCAGGCCGGAGAGCACCGCCGAGATGGGCGTTGGCCCTTCGGCATGGGCATCGGGCAGCCAGGCGTGCAGCGGCGCCAGGCCGACCTTGGTGCCATAGCCGGCCAGCAGAAAGACGAAGGAGAGCGACAGCAGCGCGGCGTTGAAATTGGGCGCGGCGCGCATCAGATGTGTCCAGGTCAGGGCGGCGGAGCCCTCGCCGAGCACCTGCTGGGCGGTAACATAGAGCAAGATGGTGCCGAAAAAGGCCAGCGCGATGCCGATGCTGCCGAGGATGAAATATTTCCAAGCCGCCTCGATGGCCTCCGGCGTGCGGTAGATGCCGACCATGACCACGGTGCTCAGCGTTGCCAGTTCTATGCCCACCCACATCAGGCCCAGGTTGTTGCTCAGCAGGGCCAGGCTCATGGCGCCCATCATGGCCTGATACAGGGCATGGTAGAAACGCAGATGGCCGGGTGTCAGATGGCCCTTTTCCAGTTCGTAGGAAATATAGGAGGCGCTGAAAATGCTGGTGGTGAAGCCGATGAAGGTGTTCAGCGCCACCAGATAGATGTTGAAACTGTCCACCAGAAGGAGCTCACCGGCCACCCGCCGGGTTGCGAACAGCATCAGCGCGCCTGTGAAGGCCAGCGCCGAGAGCAGCATGTTGAGCCCGGCGCCAAGGCGGTAGTTGGAAATGACAGCCAGGCTGACTACGCCCAGCACTGGCGCACCCAGAATGAGAATGAAGGCCAATGTGCTCATTCCATGTCTCCCCTGTGGGCGCTCAGTTCGTCCACGTCGATGGTGTCGAAGCGTTCACGGATCCTGAAGATGAAGATGCCGAAGACGAAAAACGCGATCAGGACGGAAAAGGCCACCGACACCTCCACCACCAGAGGCATGCCCCTGGCGCCGGAGGCAGCCAGGATCAGGCCGTTTTCCAGCGCCATGAAACCGATGATCTGGGAGATGGCATTGCGGCGGGTGATCATCATCAGCATGCCCAGCAGGATGATGGCCAGGGCCAGGGCCAGATCCTCCCGTTCCAGGCCGGTTTCCATGCTGGCGGCGGGAAACACGACCATGATGGCCAAAATGGTGAGGAAAACCCCGGCCAGCATGGTGATGTTGGTGCTGACAACCTGCTCGATGGTGCGCGCGATCTGCAGTTTGTGCACGATGCGGCGCAGCATGTAGGGAATGAGACCAGCCTTCATGACCAGGGCGATGAAGGCGGTCACATACAAATGGGGGGCCGCCTGCACATGCGCCTGCCAGGCCACGGCCAGCGCCAGCGCCAGCGCCTGCACGGCGAAAACATGGATCAGCCCCAGCAGCCTTGCCTGATAGAGCAGCGCGAAACTGCAAATCAGCACGATGGTGGCGAGAAAATGCGATATGTCGAAGCCGGTCGAACCCATGGCCTACATCTTTCCTGAAACGAACAGCAACACCATGGCGATGAGCCCCAGCACCAGCGCCCCTCCGAGGAACTCCGCTACCCTGAACAGGCGCATCTTGGAGACCGAGACCTCGCCCACCGCCAGCAACGCGGCCAGGAGCGTCATCTTGACGAGCCACAGGCCCATGCCCAGGAACTGCGCGGCCAGCCCCATTGGCGGCGTGGCGATGCCATATGGGAAGAAAAGGCAGGTGATGAGCGAGAAGTAGAAGACCAGCTTCAGCGCCGCCGCGGCCTCGATGAGCGCCAGGTGACGGCCGGAATATTCCAGCACCATGGCTTCGTGAATCATCGTCAGCTCCAGGTGGGTGGAGGGATTGTCCACCGGAATGCGGGCGTTTTCGGCCAGCGACACGATGATGAGGGCGATCAGCGCCAGTCCCATGGAGGCGCGCAAGACGAACGGCTGCGACGCAAGATGGGCGGCGATTTGCGACAGCTGGGTGGTGCCGGCCAGCAGGGCTGTGGAAAAGACGATCATCAGCATGGCCGGTTCGGCCAGGGCGGACACCATCATCTCGCGCGAGGAGCCAAGGCCGCCGAAGGGGGTGCCGATATCCATCCCGGCCAGGGCCAGAGCGAAGCGCGCCAGGGCCAGCAGGGCGACGATGGCAACCAGATCCGCCGTCCAGTTGAACATCAGGCCGGTGGCGAAGGTGGGAGTAAGGGCGGCAGCGATCCAGATGGCGGCAAAAATGACATAAGGGGCAACGCGGAACAGCCAGGAGGCATTGTGCGCCAGCAGAACGTCCTTGCGCATCAGCCGCGCCAGATCGCGGTAGGGCTGCAAGATGGAAGGGCCCTTGTGCAACAGCAGGCGCGCCTTGATCTTGCGCACCAGCCCGGTGAGCGCCGGGGCCACCGCCAGCACCAGAAACATCTGCACGCCCTGCATGAGAAAATCGCCCGTCAGTGCCATGCCGCCACCACCATGAGCAAGATGACTACCCAGATGAACACCAGCGCGAGGAAACGCCGGATGGTCAGCCGCTGCAGGAGATTGATGCGCTCCACCACAAGGTGCAGCAGGCGCAACAGCGGCGTGAAGATGATCTGCCAGGCCGGATCGCTCAGCCGCACGCGAATGCTGGCCGGGCGGGTGTCTCCCGGCGGTGGCATGTCCACCTCTTCGCGCGCCGAGAAGAAATGGGTGCCGAACACCCGCCGGATGGGCTGCGAAAAGCTGGCCGCGGTATATTGGGCGCGCGGGTTGAGGCCCGGCGTGCCACAGTCCCATGCATCGCCGCGCGCCACCGCATGAGAGCCGAAGCGGTGCACCGCCCAGGCCGTGAGACCGCCGGACAGCAGCAGAAAGATGAAAATGATCATGCCATTGTATGAGCTGCGGCCATTGGCGAAGGGCGTCAGCGACAGCGGCGCCGGGCCATGGCCGGGCGCGGGCAAGGTGCCGCCGGTCAGCAGATGGATGGCCGGTTGCAGCAGATGCGTGGTGATGTCCGGCACAAGGCCGATCACCAGACAGGCAAGGGCCAGCAGGGCCATGGCGGTGAGCGAAAAGCGGTCCGTCTCGCGTGCCTCCCTGGCGGCATCGCTGCGGGCGTGCCCCAGGAAGGTGACGCCGAAGGCCTTGACGAAGCAGGTGGCCGCCAGCGCCGCCGCCAGCGCCAGTGTTATGCCGATGACAGGAATGAGGAATTTCAGCGATGCCTGATCCAGTTGCGGCGAAACCAGAATGGACTGGAAGGTCAGCCATTCGGAGACGAAGCCATTGAGCGGCGGCAGCGCGGAGATGGCCGCAGACCCGGCCAGGAAGAAAAAGGCGGTCAGCGGCATCTTGTGGATGAGGCCGCCAAGATGGTCGATGTCGCGCTCGCCGGTGGCATGGAGCACCGCGCCAGCGCCCAGGAACAACAGGCTCTTGAACAGGGAATGGTTGAGCACATGCAGCAAGGCGGCGGTGAGGGCCACGGCGGCGGCGGCCGTCATGCCGCTGGCGCGGAAGGCCAGAGCCAGGCCCAGGCCGATGAAGATGATGCCGATGTTCTCCACCGTGTGGTAGGCCAAAAGGCGTTTCAGGTCATGCTGCATGAGGGCATAGAGCACGCCCATCAGCGCCGTGATGCCGGCCACCGCCAGCACCGGCGCGGCCCACCACCAGGCAATGGCGGGCGCGGCCAGGTCGAAGAGAATGCGGATGGCGCCATAGATGGCCACCTTGGTCATGACGCCGCTCATCAGCGCCGAGACATGGGAAGGCGCGGTGGGGTGCGCCAGCGGCAGCCATACATGCAGCGGAAAAAGGCCGGCCTTGGATCCTGCCCCCAGCAGCACCAGGGTCAGAACGATGGCCCCCATCCACCATGCGGATATGGGATGGGCGCGGATGGTGTCGAAAGCGTAGCCACCGGCGGATCCGGCCAAGATGCCGAAGGCGAAAAGCAGCATGATGGCGCTGAAACTGGCCATGACGAAATAGACCAGTCCGGCGCGCGGGGTTTCCTTCTCCCGCGAGGAGATGACCAGAGCCCAGGAGGTCAATGACATCATTTCCCACGCCACCAGGAAGCTGTAGGCATCATCGGCCAGCACCACCAGGTTCATGGCCGCCAGAAAGGAGGGGAAGAAGGGCAGCACACGCCGCTGGCGCGTCTCGTGCGCGCCATATCCCAGGGCATAAAGGCTGGTGATGGCGCCGCCCAGATTGACGACGATCAGGAAGAAGGACGACAGCGCATCCAGGCGCAGGTGCACGCCGGTTCCCACCAGGCCCATGGGCAGAACGAGGGTCTGCGCAATGCCGCCAGCCAGGGAGGCGCTGGCAACCGCGAGCAGGACGAGGCTCACGGCCATGGTGGCGCCATAGACCTTGCGAAAAGACGCCGCCGGGCGCCACGCAAGGGATGGCAGGGCGATGAGCAACAGCAGCAAGGCGCCCGCCAGCATGGTGTGCAGTGCCGTCATGAGAATTGCCTCGAACCTGTCATGTCATTCCGTTGCCACCATCTGCCCGGCGGACACTCCCGGCGATGCTCCGGGCCACTCCCGGATCGTCTAGGAGGACGCTGTCTTGTCATCTTCTTTCACCGCCGTGTTTTTTTCAGCCCCTTCGGAGGCGGCGGCATCACCGGAGCTGCCCGTGCCGCTTTCCTCCGCCCTTGCGCCATCATCTCCGGACGAATCGTGCCCGCCATCTGCGCCGGGTTTTTCCCCTTCCTCCATTTCGGCCACGC
>JALSNA010000398.1 GCA_026987255.1 Hyphomicrobiales bacterium
CAGGCAATGGCCAATGCCCTGCGCCGCTTCATCGCCCAGCGCGTCGTCCACCGCGCCCACATGCTGCCAGCTTCACCGCAAGCGCTTTGCCAGGGCGATGGCGGAGCACCTCAGAGCCAGCCCCGGAATAAGGAGCACGACGGCGGCATGGATGGCGGTCTTCTGTGGCTGGCCTGGCTGGCCGGGGTGGTCAGCGGAGCGCTGGCCCTCATGGCCTGGCTCGTTCATATGGGAAAGCTTTCCTGATCTTGCCCTTACGGCCTGCGTTACATTTTGAAACACAGTTTGATTTCAATCGCTTGGGCAAACATGATATCTGTCCGGCGTTAGCGAGTGGATTGAATGGTTTTTTCGTGCCTGCGTGCATTTCATGAATGGCGCCGGTTTTTCTGCGCCTTGGCCACAGGCGGCAGAGCAAGGGATGGATGATGGCAATGCGGGCCACGGACAACATGGACAGGGGAATGGCCACGGCTGCCCTGCGCGCGACGGTGCGTCATGAGCCGGGCCAGGCGCGCCAGTGGGGCGGCTTTTCCACCCTGACGGAAGGTCTCGATTTCGCCGCCCGCGGCAGGACCGGCCTGAACTTCCATTCGCCGCGCGGCGCGCTTGATGTGGTCCTGCCCTATTGCGAATTGCGCGAAAGAGCCCTGATCACGGCGGGCAAGCTGGCCGCGGCGGGCCTGCGTCCGGGGGATCGGGTGTCCATCGTCGCCGAGACAGGGCCGGACTTCATGATTGCCTTTTTCGCCTGCCAGTATGCGGGCATGCTGCCCTGCCCCATGCCCTATCCCATGCATATCGGCGGCAAGGAGGCCTATATCGCCCGCATAGCCGGAATGATGCGCGCCGCCCATGCCTGCGCGGCCATCATGCCGGCCGAATTGTCCGCTCACGTGCGCCAGGCCGCCGCCATGGCCGGGGTATCCAGGGTTCTGACCCACGAGGAGCTGGCCGCCCTGCCGGAAAAGGCCGGCGCCATCGCTCCCCATGGCGCCGATGGTCTGGCCTATATCCAGTATTCCTCCGGCTCCACCTCCGATCCCAAGGGCGTGCTGATCTCGCAAAGGGCCATCTGCGCCAACACCACGGGGGCCTTGCGTCACGGCCTGTGCGCCAACGAGGAGGACCGCGCCTTTTCCTGGCTGCCGCTTTATCATGACATGGGCCTGGTGGGCTTTTTCCTCTCGCCGCTCATGGGCCAGGTCAGCGTGGATTATCTGGCCACGCCAGCCTTTGCGCGCCGCCCCGTCCTGTGGCTGAAGCTCATGTCGGACAAGCGCAGCACCACCTGCTATGCTCCCAGCTTCGGCTATGATCTGGCCGCCAAGCGGGTCAACGGCGAGGCCAGGAAACTCGATCTGTCCGCCTGGCGCATCGCCGGCATCGGTGGCGACATGGTGCGGCACGAAATTCTCCATGCCTTTGCCAGGGCGCTGGAGCCGGCCGGGTTCGACCCCAAGGCCTTCATGCCCAGCTATGGCATGGCCGAGATGACCCTGGCCATCAGCTTTGCCTCTCTGGATGCGCCCATGCGGCTGGATACCGTAGATCGCGCCCGGCTCAAGATGGCCCGCAGGGCCGAGCCCGCCGGGGACGCCGGCAGTCAGGCGGCACGCACCTTCGTCGCCTGCGGAAAGGTGCTTCCCGGCCATGAGATGATCGTCGTTGATGAGCGCGGCCAAAGGCTGGGCGAACGCGAGGTGGGCCACATCTGGGTCAAGGGCCCCTCTCTCATGGAGGGCTATTTCCGCAACGCCGAAGCAACGGCCGAAATCATGCGGCCGGGCGGCTTCATGGACACCGGCGACATGGGCTACATGCTGGATGGCGAAATCGTCATCACCGGCCGCGCCAAGGATCTCATCCTCTACCATGGCCGCAACATCTGGCCGCAGGACATCGAATGGGCCGCCGAGCAGGTTGCCCCCTTGCGTTCCGGCGATGTGGCGGCCTTTGCCCTGGATGGCGCGGGCGGGCATGAGAAGGTGCTGGTGCTGGCCCAGTGCCGCCTGCGCACCATGGAGGAGCGCGACGATCTGCGCAGGCGCATCGCCGCGGCCGTGCACCAGGCGGCGGGGATAGAGTGCGAAATCGTTCTCGTGCCGCCCAAGAGCCTGCCCTTTACCTCCTCCGGCAAGCTGTCGCGCGCCAGGGCGCGGGCCATGTATCTTTCCGGCGAGATCGCCCCTGTGGATGCGCCAGTGCCGGAAACATCCGCGCCACTGCAAATGGCGGCCAGCGGATAAGGCCCTCCGGGCCTCTTGCACCCCCGGCAGACTATTGGCGAGGCGAATGTGCCCGATGCTCCTGTCATAGCCCTTACCGGCGCAAGCGGGTTCGTGGGCCGTCATGTCCTGCAAGCCCTGCTGGAAAAGGGCTGCCCGGTGCGCCTGCTGGCGCGCGATCCGGCGCGCCTGCCCGCCGCTGCAATGAACACCGGGCGGGTGGAGATCGTCAGCGGCGATCTGGAAACCCGGGAGGCCCTGCATGCGCTGGTGAGGGGCACGCGCGCCGTCATTCATCTGGCCGGAGCCATCAAGGCGGCGCGCAAGGGGGATTTTCACCGCATCAATGCACTAGGGGCGCGCAATCTGGCGGCCGTGGCACGGACTGCGGGCGCGGCGCGCTTCGTGCATGTCTCTTCGCTGGCGGCGCGCCATCCCGAACTGTCCGCCTATGCCGCCTCCAAGCGGGCCTCGGAGGAGATGGTGCGCGATGCCTGCGCAGGAAAGGTCAATCCTGTCATCGTGCGCCCGCCGGCCGTCTATGGGCCGGGGGACAAGGCCACCCTCGGCCTTTTCGATCAGCTGTCGCGCCGGCACGCCTTCCTGCCGGGGCGGGCCGATGCGCGCCTGTCGCTGATCCATGTGCGGGATGTGGCGCGCGCCCTTGTCCAACTGGCGCTGTCCGATGCCGCTTGCGGAGAAACCCTGGAAATCGACGATGGCAAGCAGGGCGGCTATTCATGGCCGCAAATGGCCCAGATTGCGCAAGCCGCGCTGGGCCGTCCGGTGCGCCTGCATCTGCTGCCCCGTTCGCTGGTGGCGGCGGCCGGGGTGGGGGCCGATGCGCTCTCGCGGCTGACCGGGCGGGCCTTCATGCTCTCTTCGGGCAAGGCGCGCGAGCTTTATCACCCCGGCTGGGTTGCGCATTCGGCCGCCATGAGAGAAAAGACGGGGTGGACAGCCCGCATCGGATTTGCTGAAGGTTTTGTCCAAACGCTGCAATGGTATTGCGATGAAGGCTGGCTGCCTGCTTCGCGCCGTCCGGAGAAGACCTCATGAGCGCATCCAGAGACGAAATTTTCGCCACCTTGAGCAGGCTGCTGGAGCCCTTCAACCCCAAGGGGGTGGCCCTGAAGCCGGACACCGAGATCGCCGCCGAGCTGAACATCGATTCGGTGGGCGTGATGGATTTCATCATGGAGGTGGAGGATACCTTCGACATCGACATCTCCCTCAATGTCCTTTCCGAAACCCACACCATGGACGATCTGGTGCGGGTGGTGGAGGAGCGCCTGAAACGGGACACGCCATGAAAGACCTGCTGGAGAAACACCGCCCCGTCATGGAGCGCCACGACATGGCCCTGGCCGCCGGGGCCGATGCCGTGGGCCTGGTCAATGACCGCATCCTGTCGCCCACCCGCGCCATCATCGGCGGGCGCGAGGTCATCCTGGCGGGCACCAACAACTACATGGGCATCACCTTCGAGGAAGACTGCATCGAGGCCGGATGCCGCGCCCTGCGCGAATATGGCACCGGCACCACCGGCTCGCGCATCGCCAACGGCACCTATGCCATGCACACCGAACTGGAGCGCAAGCTGGCGGATTTTCTCGGGCGCAGGCATTGCATCGTCTTTTCCACCGGCTATCAGGCCAATCTGGGGATGATTTCCGGCCTGGCGGGGCCGAAGGACACGGTCTTCCTGGACGCCGATTCCCATGCCTCCATCTATGATGGCTGCACCCTGTCGGGAGCCAAGCTGAGCCGTTTCCGGCACAACGATCCGGAAAGCCTGGCCAGGCGCCTGGCGCGCCATGACCCGCAAGAGGGCGGCAGGCTGGTGGTGCTGGAGGGCATCTACTCCATGTTTGGCGATCGCGCCCCGCTCAAGGAGTTCATCGACGTCAAGCGCGAGCATGGTTTCCAGCTGATGCTGGACGAGGCCCACTCCTTCGGCGTGCTGGGCGATCATGGCCGGGGGCTGGCCGACGAGGCCGGTCTGGAGGAGGAGGTGGATTTCATCGTCGGCACCTTCTCGAAATCCATCGGCGCCATCGGCGGATTCGGGGCGGGAAACCATGAGCTTTTCGAGGCCATCCGCTGGGCCTCCAAGCCCTACATGTTCACCGCCTCGCCGTCTCCGGCCTCCATCGCCACCTCCATCTGCGCGGTGAAAAAGCTCGCCGCCGAGCCATGGCGGCGCAAGAAACTGATGGAAAACTCGCGGCACCTGTTCGAGGGCTTCAAGGCCCTGGGGCTGGAGCTGGGATGCGACGAGGTCTCGCCGGTGATCGCGGTGAAATGCGCCGATGAGCCCTCCACCGTGGCCATGTGGAACGCCCTTTTGCAGGCCGGTGTCTATGTCAACATCGCCCTGCCGCCGGGCACGCCGGGGCGCACCTATCTGCTGCGCTGCTCGGTCTCGGCCGCCCATACGGATGACGATATCGAGCGCATCATCGCCCTCTTCGGCCAGGTGGTGAAGGGCCAGGGGCAGGACTCATGAACCCCGCGCGCCAAACGTATGACGCGGGGAACAGCCATCGCCCCCGGTCAGGCTGCCCCCGCGCCATTTTTGCCGCAGGTAGCGGCAGCCCTCTGGCCGGCCGCATCCCGCGCCGATCGGCAAATGCCTGTAATGCACTGCCTTGCGGAATCTCCATAGCCCCTTCGCGCATAAATTGCAATCGGTTGGGAGAATATTCTTGGAGGCCCTCATAAATGGGCAGAATGCAGTTGCACATCACGAGCAAGCTGCTGGATTGGCCGATTCTCCGTCAACTCGCTTGCCTGCATGCCAACGGGGCACCTCCATCAACCGTCTGAAGACTATCCCCACCCCTTGCCAACCACCCGCAGTGTCCCATGAGTGGGGTGTTTGGCAGGGGGGAGGATGGACGCGCAAGCGATTTTCAAAACCCCCAACGGGCAATAACAGGACCATGCGCTCGTCGTGCGTGCCAACTTGCGCTCGCCATGCCCGGATGTCCGCTTCCACGGGCCGAGGTTCACTCCGGGCACTCATGCAGGGGCAGGACCGGCAATCATCATCCTAGGGTCTGGACAAGGCCGCCGCCTTCGCGCCATATTCCAAGGCGAAAAGAGCAAGGGCGCCGGCGCAGGTTCGCGCCAGCCACGCAGGAGGTCCGGCTCCGGCTGACAACCTGGCCGGCGATCAGTCAGACAAGGAGTGCCGCGATCATGGGCGTGAAAAGTTTCCTCATCCAGGTCTTCACCTGGTGGAACGGGGCCACGGTGGGCACCCGCTTCTTCACCTGGCGCAAGGGTGTGAAGGTGGGCGAGGACGAGCAGGGCAACGTCTATTACCAGACGAAGGATGGCAAGAAGCGCTGGGTGATCTACAATGGCCTGGCGGAGGCCTCGCGCATTCCCCCCGGCTGGCATGGCTGGATGCACTACCGCACCGATACCCCGCCCACGGAAGACGGTTATGTTCCCCATCCATGGGAAAAGCCACACGAGGACAACCCCACCGGCACACCGGCGGCGCATTTTCCGCCCGGCTCGCTCTATCGGCCGCAGCCTGAACCGGTGGCCCGCCCGGCCCATGAGAGCTGGTCGCCGGGCGGGGAGTGATGTCCATCATCCATGAAGGCAAAAGAGACCTGGCGCAATGAAAAACTCGCTCGTTGAGACCCTGACAGGGGCGGCCGTCATCGCCATTGCCGTGGCCTTCTTCGTCTTCGTCTATACCAACACCGGCCTTGGCAAGGGCACCGGCGGCTATCACATCAAGGCCGTCTTCGACAACACCGGCGGACT
This sequence comes from Hyphomicrobiales bacterium, assembly GCA_026987255.1. Lineage (GTDB taxonomy): Bacteria > Pseudomonadota > Alphaproteobacteria > Rhizobiales > Aestuariivirgaceae > Thermopetrobacter. The sequence goes on from JALSNA010000398.1 coordinate 6,015, forward strand.
GGCCACCGGCTCCGACATCCGGCTGGCGGGAATCAAGATCGGCTCGGTGACCAATCAGGAGCTGGATCAGGAAAACTACCAGGCGGTTCTGACCATGGTCATCGATTCGTCCATCAAGCTGCCCGACGACACCTCCGCCAAGATCACCTCCGACGGCCTGATGGGGGAAAAATACATCGCCCTCGATCCGGGCGGTTCGGAAACCATGCTCAAGGACGGTGACACCCTGGGCGCGACGCAAAGCGCCCTGGACATCTGGTCGATGGTCAACAAGTACATTTTCGATTCCAAGAAAGAGAACAAATGAGCGCCATTCATCAGACATGGGATGCAGCGGATTACGCAGCCAACGGACGTTTCGTCTCCGATCTGGCGGCGGATGTCCTGCAATGGCTGGCGCCGCGGCCCGGCGAGCGCATTCTCGATCTGGGCTGTGGCGATGGCGTCATTGCCCAAAGACTGGCCCGGGCGGGCTGTCAGGTGGTGGGCGTGGACACCGATGCGGCCATGCTGGATGCCGCACGGGCGCGCGGGGTCACTGTGGTGCGCGCATCGGGTGAGGATCTGCCCTTCGAGCGCGAGTTCGACGCGGTCTTTTCCAACGCCGCCCTGCACTGGATGCGCCAGGCCAGGGCGGTGCTGGAAGGTGTGCACAGGGCCTTGCGCCCCGGCGGGCGTTTCGTGGCCGAGATGGGCGGGCATGGCAACGTGGCCGCCGTCATCACCGCCATGCGCGCCGTGGCCCGTCACCGGGGGGCGGACGAGAGCCTGGCCGGGCCGTGGTTTTTCCCAACGGAGGAGGCCTACGGCGAGATGTTGCGCCAGGCGGGTTTCAAGGTGCGCCGCATGGCCCTCATCCCGCGTCCCACGCCGCTGCCGGGCGGCATGAGCGCCTGGCTGAAGACCTTCCGGGGGGTGTTCTTCGCGCAGTTCGGCGAGGATGCGCCGGTGGTGCTGGCCGAGGTGGAGGATCTGCTGCGCCCGGTGCTGTGCGATGCGCGCGGGCAATGGAGCGCCGATTACGTGCGCCTGCGGCTGGAAGCGGTGAAGGAATAAGCCATGCGCCGCAGCGCCTTGCTCATCAGTCTCCTGGTCCTGGCCGCACCTGTGCAGGCCAAGCCCATCGAGAATCCGGTGGCGGTCTTTTCCGGTCTGGACAAGATCACCGGCAAGATCACCAGCTTCACCGCGCCGGTGGGCAAGACGGTGCGCTTTGGAGCGCTCTATGTGACGCCGCGCACCTGCCACACCAGGCCGGTGACCGAGGAGCCGCGCACCATGGCTTTCGTGGAGGTGGACGAAAGGCAGGTGAACGGCGGCAAGGAGAGCGGCCGCAAGCGCATCTTCACCGGCTGGATGAATGCCGAAAGCCCCGGTCTGAACGCCGTGGAGCATCCGGTCTTCGACGTCTGGCTGACCGGTTGCAAGGGCGGCAAGGACCCTTCCGCCCTGCCACCTGAGGAGCCGCCACGGCAATGAGCGGCGCTCATTGGCTCTTGAGCAGGGCCAGGATGTCCTCAGGGGGCGTATCCTCGGGCAGGGCGTGAAAGTCACCGTGCTGGCGCAGGGCCTGCTCCAGCCTGTCCAGATAGTCCGTTTGCGGGATTTCCACCGCGCCCATGCGCGCCAGGTGATCGGTGATGAACTGGGTATCGAGCAGGGCGAATCCTCCGGCCACCAGCCGCGCCACCAGATGCACCAGGGCCACCTTGGAGGCGTCGCGCACTTGCGAGAACATGCTCTCGCCGAAGAAGGCGCCGTT
>JALSNA010000399.1 GCA_026987255.1 Hyphomicrobiales bacterium
GCCGACAGTTGAATAGCTGCGCAAGGAGCCGCAAGCCCCTCGCGGCTGTGGCTTCTTGCCTCACCGTGGCCATACCCGCCGCCAGGGGCCGGGTTTGCCGTCGCAGGAATTTTTTCTGCGTTGCTCTTGCAGGGTGAAAGCCTTGCCGTTCCAGCGCCAGCGGTATTTCTCGCCGCAATCGCCCAGGCCGCGGCCGCGGTCGAAGGCGGTGATCGTCCTGCTCCGGCTGTTGAAGCGCGGCGAGACGATCATATCCGTGCTGCTCATGCGGCCATTTTCATCCACCTCCGGAAAGCGCAGGCGCCTGATGACCCTGCCCTTGCGCGCATCCACCAGATAGACGAAATCGAACAGGTTGTAGGCCCCCGCGAAACAGGGCACGGCGCAGGCGATCTTGCCGCCGTCCAGCCGCCATGTCTCCACCGAAGCGGCCATCTGGCCGGCATCCTCGCAATCCTTGTGCCGGGCGGCCAGTTTGCTCAGGTTCAGCGCCTTGCATGAAAGGGCCAAAGGCTCCCCGCCCGCGCCCCCTGCCCTTGCGGCATCTCCCATGGCCGTGCGCCATCTGTCCACAAGCTGGCGGATGCGGGCGCGGTAGGCCGCCTCCAGGCAGGACGTGTTGGCCCCGCAGCCGGCCCGCTTGCGCAAGAAGGCCCGTGCCGCAGCCTTCAGTTGCCCCTGCAGGCCCATGGCGTTGTCGAAGGTTCGCGTGTAGTGGCGCAGGCGGCGGTAGAAATCCGCCATGATCTCGTCCAGCTCGCTGAGCAGCGGATCGGCGCAGATGGCCATTTCGTCCGGCGCGCTGGCCTTGCGGCAGTCGAAACTGGCCGCCCGGACTGGCGCGGCGACCAGGGACAGGAGGATGAACAGTCCGCATGCATGCCCGATGAAGCGCATTTTCGCCTCCCTTGCAAAATGCGCCCCCTCCCGTTTGCCAATGATACATCAACTGACGCAGCGCCAGCAAGATGACGCGGTCAATACATGGCCATGCCGCCGTTGACCGATATGGTCTGGCCGGTGACATAGGCGGCCGCGTCAGAAGCCAGATAGACGGCCGCGGCGGCAATGTCCCGCGGCTGGCCGAGGCGGGCGGCGGGAATTTGCGCCAATATGGCCTCGCGCTGCCTGTCATTGAGGGCATCGGTCATGGCCGTCTCGATGAAGCCCGGCGCGATGCAGTTGACCGTGATGCCGCGCGCCGCCACCTCGCGCGCCAGGGACTTGCTCATGCCGATCATCCCGGCCTTGGCGGCGCAATAGTTGGCCTGCCCCGGATTGCCGGTCAGCGCCACCACCGAGGCCATGTTGATGATGCGTCCCCAGCGGGCCTTCATCATGTCGCGCAAAACTGCCTGCGACAGCCTGAAGGCGGCCGTCAGGTTGACATCGAGCACCTGCTGCCACTGCTGCGGCTTCATGCGCATGGCCAGCCCGTCGCGGGTGATCCCGGCATTGTTGACCAGGATGTCGATCTTCGCCCCGGCTACCTCCTGCGCGGCCGGCACCAGGGCGGCCAGCGAATCGGCATCGGAAAGATCGGCGGGCGCAGCATGGGCCCCTTCCCCCAGCTCATCGCAGCGCTCCTTGAGCACGTTTTCGCGTGTGCCGGAGAGCACCACTTTCGCGCCGCGTTCATGCAGGGCGCGGGCGATGGCCGCCCCTATGCCGCCGGTGGCGCCGGTAATGAGGGCCGCATGGCCTGTCAGGTCGAACATGTCTGTCTCCGCGCTTTTTGGTGTTCTGGCGGCTTGATAAAGCGATTCAGGCCTTTGTTCCAGAGCTATCAGCCATTCAGGCGCTGCGCCAGGGCCTCGATCTGTTCCGGCTCGCCCACGGCCATGGCTTGCGCTCCCGGCGCACAGCGCTTGACCAGGCCGGTGAGCACCTTTCCCGCCCCCAGCTCGGCGAAGAAATCCACCCCCTCGGCGGCCATGAAGGCCATGGATTCGCGCCAGCGCACCCGGCCGGTGACCTGATGCACCAGATTGCTCACGATTTCGCCCGGCGTTGTCTCGGGCCTGGCCGTGACATTGGCGACGACGGGGATGACGGGGGGATTTTCCGACGCCTCGCCCAGCGCCCAGGACATGGCCTCGGCGGCCTTTTGCATCAAGGAGCAATGAAACGGCGCCGATACCGGCAGCATGACGGCGCGTTTCGCTCCGGCATCCCTGGCGATGATGGCGGCGCGCTCCACCGCCCCCTTGTGACCGGAAACCACCACCTGGCCGGGGGCGTTGTCGTTGGCCACCTCGCAGACCTCGCCGCCGGCGGCCCTGGCGGCCACCTCCTCCACCTGCCCCAGCTCAAGACCGAGAATGGCGGCCATGGCCCCCTCTCCGGGCGCAACCGCGTGCTGCATGGAGCGGCCACGGGTCTGCAAGAGCTTGGCGGCGCGGTCGATGGAAAAGGTGCCGGTGGCCGCCAGGGCGGAATATTCGCCAAGCGAATGCCCGGCGGCAAATCGGGCGGCCTTGCCCACCTCGATGCCGAAATCTTTCTCCAGAACCCGCACCACGGCCAGGGAGACGGCCATGAGCGCCGGCTGGGCGTTTTCGGTCAGGGTCAGTTCGGCCTCGTCCTCGCCCCAGATGATGTCCGACAACTTGCGCCCCAGGGCCTCGTCCACCTGCTCGAAAACTTCGCGGGCGGCGGGAAAAGCCTGCGCCAAATGCTTGCCCATGCCGGTTTTCTGGCTGCCCTGCCCCGGGAAAATGAAAGCCGTGGTCATGTCTGATCCTCCCCTGTCCGTCGTCCTTGCCTGCCAACCAGTGAAGCACGCCCCACGGGGGGGATGTCAACCGGCATGAGGCACGAAGGCCGGGGCAAAACTGGCCAATCATCGCATTTTGTGTCATGATGCGCCTTGATCGGGGTCATGGCCTCAGGGCCTGACCAGGCGCAGACTGACTGACAAGCGGGGCATGTAAACACGGGCATTTCCTTCAGGGAGGCGCGAAAATGATGAACCTTTCTCCTGCAAAAGTCGCTCAGGTCATTGTTCGCGCGCGGGAAATCGACGCCAAGGTGGGAGCCTGGGACGAGTTCGACCGCTCACACCCGAACGAGGGAGATGCCGACGCCACCCTGGAAGCCATGCGCAACGATCCGGCCCGCTCCGCCCTGATGCAGTTCATCACCGGACTGGCGACAGGAGAGCGCGCCCAGCTCATCGCCCTGATGTGGGTGGGGCGAGGCTCCTTCGGCCCCGACGAGTGGGACGAGGCGGTGGAAACCGCCCGCGAGGAGGACACCGGCGCGGCCGGAGCGGCGCGCTACCTGATGGGCATACCCATGCTGGCGGATTTTCTCGAGGAGGGGCTGGACCGGATGGGCTTTTCCGTCGAGGAGGCCGAAAAGGGCATCATCTGACCGCCTTCCCCCGGCAGGGGCAATCACGGCATCTGCGCCTTGGTCAGCTCATCGATGGCCTTCAGGCGCGCAAGGATGCCTCCCAGTTCATCCAGCGGCACCATGTTGGGGCCGTCGGAGGGGGCATTGTCCGGGTCCTGGTGGGTTTCGATGAAAACGGCCGCACAGCCCACCGCCATGGCGGCGCGCGCCAGGGGCTCGACGAATTGCCGCTGGCCACCCGAAGAGGTTCCCAGGCCGCCGGGCAATTGCACCGAATGGGTGGCGTCGAAGACCACCGGGTAGCCGGTCTGCGCCATGATGGGCAGGGCGCGGAAATCGGACACCAGCATGTTGTAGCCGAAGCTCACGCCGCGTTCGCACAGCAAGATGCGCTCATTGCCCGTGGAGGCCACCTTGGCGGCGGCATTGCCGATGTCCCAGGGGGCCATGAACTGGCCTTTCTTGATATTGATGGCCGCGCCGGTTTCTCCCGCCGCCAGCAGAAGATCGGTCTGGCGCGACAGGAAAGCGGGGATTTGCAGCACGTCCACAACGGCCGCCGCCTTGCGGCAGTGGTCCGGCTGGTGCACGTCGGTGAGCACCGGACAGCCGAACCGCTCCTTGACGGCGGCCAGGATCTCCAGCCCCTTTTCCATGCCAAGGCCGCGTTTGCCGGAGAGCGAAGAGCGGTTGGCCTTGTCATAGCTGGACTTGAAAATGTAGCGGATGCCCGCCGCCTGTGCCGCCCTGGCGATGCCTTCGGCCATCATCAGGGCATGATCGAGGCTCTCAAGCTGACAGGGCCCGGCAATGAGCGTGAAGGGCGCGGTATTGGAGATGGCAATATCGCCGATGGTCACGGTTTTCATGGCTGGCCTTCTTGCAGGATTTTTTCAATGCGCGCCACATCCACGGGATTGTTGAGCTCCCAGAACACCCGGCCCCTGGCCTGAACCGGCACGCAAAGCACCGCGATGCCGTTCTCCAGGAAGCGCAACTGCTCCAGCCCCTCGGCTTTTTCCAGCGCCCCTTGCGGCAAGGATCTGTAGGCGCGCAGGGCCTGGGGCCTGTAGGCATAGACGCCCACATGGTGATAGACCTCCGGCAGGGGGGACTCAGCGGTCAACTCACCCACGAAAGGCAGGACTTCCTTGGAAAAATACAAGGCCCTTCGCCCGGTGTCCATGACGCAGGTGGTGCCGCCCACCTTGCCCGCGCGCCTGTCGGCAATGAAGTTTTCCAGCGTCTGGCGGCCGCACTTGAGCACCGGGGTGGCAACAGCGGCCCCGGCGTCCTGTTCCATGGCCTCGATGAGGGCCTCGACGAACCAGGGTGGCGTCAGCGGCGCATCGCCCTGCAGGTTGATGATGATCTCCGGCTCCTGATCGAGCATGTCCAGCGCCTCGGCGCACCGTTCGGTGCCATTGCGCGCCGCCGTGCTTGTCATGAGGACAGAGGCGCCGAAGCCGCTGGCGGCCCGTGCGATGCGCTCATCATCGGTCAGCACATGCACGGCATCGGCGCCGCGCACGCGCCGGGCCGCCTCCCAGCTGCGCTGGATGAGGGATTTTTCGCCATCCGGCCCGCGCAGCATGACCAGCGGCTTGCCGGGATAGCGCGTCGAGGCATAGCGCGCCGGGATAAGGATGACAGCACTCATTTCACACCTGCCCGCAGAATGTCGTGGATGTGAATCAGGCCCTTCACCCGTGCATCGTCATCGGTGATGAACAGGGCGCTGATCTTCTTTTCGCGCATGATCTTCAGCGCATCGCCGAGCAGAACATCCGCCTTGACCGTGATCGGCTCCACGGTGGCGACATCGGCGGCGGTGCTGTCCAGAAGGCCTTCCATATGGCGGCGCAAATCGCCATCGGTGATGACGCCATGGAGCTTTCCGTTCCTGACCACCGCGGCCGTTCCGAAGCTCTTGGCCGTCATCTCCGGCAAAACATCGCGCATGGCGGCATCGGCGGGCACCAGCGGCAGTTCCTCCCCGGTGTGCATGACATCCCTCACCTTGAGCAATTGCGCGCCCAGGGAGCCGGAAGGATGGAAGGCGGAAAAGTTCTCCTTGCTGAAACCGCGCTCTTTCATCATGGCCACGGCCAGGGCATCGCCCAGGGCCAGGGCGCAGGTGGTGGAGGTGGTGGGCGCCATGCCGATGGCGCAGGCTTCAGGCACATCGGGCAGGATCAGGGCATGACCGGCCTTCTTCGCCAGGGTGCTGTCAGCACGCTTGGTGATGGCCACCATGGGGATCTTCAACTGCCGGGCATGGTATATGACATGGGCCAGCTCGCGGGTCTCGCCGGAATTGGACAATATGATGATGGCGTCCCTGGGCGTAATCATGCCCAGATCGCCATGGGAGGCCTCGGCCGGGTGCACGAAGAAGGCCGGGGTTCCGGTCGAGGCCATGGTGGCGGCGATCTTGCGGGCTATGTGGCCGGACTTGCCCATGCCGGTGACGATGATGCGCCCTTCAATGGACATGAGGACGCGCACGATATCGGCGAAATCGTCCGGCAAATTGCGGGACATTTCCCGAAGGGCTTCTGCTTCAAGAGCTATGACTTGCGAAGCTGCCTTTTTGATGTCTTGCTTGTTCAAACTCACCCCCTGAAAGACGGGACAGGCCCCTTGCGTCAAATGCCCTGATGCATCTTATATGCCCAATCTTCAAGATGCTTCCACCGGAATCTGCTCGCGATCATCTCATCTTTTGAGTGCTTTCATGTCATTGCGGCAACCCGGCGCGCCAGCGGGCCCTGGTTTCTTCCCGGAAAGCGGCAAAACGCCCCGCGCGGATGGCCTGGCGGATGGCGGCCATGAGCTGCTGGTAATAGGCGATGTTGGCCCAGCTGAGGATCATCATGCCGAGCAGCTCCCTGGCGCGCACCAGATGGTGCAGATAGGCGCGGCTCCACTGGCCCAGGGCCGGATGGGGATTGCCCGGCACGAGCGGGCGCATGTCCTCGGCGAAGCGGGCGTTCTTCAGGTTGATCCGGCCCCAGGGCGTGAAGGCCTGGCCGTGACGGCCCGAACGGGTCGGCATGACGCAATCGAACATGTCCACCCCGCGCGCCACCGATTCGACGATGTCATCCGGCGTGCCCACGCCCATCAGGTAGCGCGGCTTGTCCGCGGGCAGCAGCGGGGTGGTGAAATCCAGCGTGCGCAGCATCCTTTCCTGCCCCTCGCCCACCGCCAGGCCGCCTATGGCATAGCCATGAAAACCAATATTCTTCAATCCCTTGGCCGACCTTTCCCGCAAATCGGGTTCGATACCGCCCTGGACGATGCCGAAGCAGGCGTGGCCGGGCTGCTCGCCAAATGCGGCGCGCGAGCGTTCGGCCCAGCGCAGGGAAAGCTCCATGGCGCGCTCGGCCTCCTCATATGTGTGGGGATAGGCCACGCATTCATCGAGCTGCATGTGGATGGTGGAGCCCAGAAGGCGCTGGATCTCCATGGAGCGCTCCGGGGAGAGGAAATGGCGGGAGCCATCGATGTGCGAGCGAAAGTGCACCCCCTCTTCGGTGAGCTTGCGCAGCGCGCCCAGGGACATGACCTGAAAGCCGCCCGAATCGGTGAGAATGGGGCCCTGCCAGCGGTTCAGGGCATGAAGGCCGCCCAGCTTCGCCACCCGCTCGGCGCCGGGGCGCAGCATGAGGTGATAGGTGTTGCCCAGGATGATGTCGGCCCCGGCCTCCTTGAGCTGGTCTGGATAGAGACCCTTGACGGTCCCTTGCGTGCCCACCGGCATGAAGGCAGGGGTGCGGATGGCTCCGCGCGGGGTATCGATGCGCCCGCAGCGCGCCGCGCCATCGCTGGCCAGCAGGGTGAAGGAAAAGGTCTCGCTCATGGTTCTTTCGCCTCCACGGCAGGAAACAGCAGGGAGGAATCGCCATAGGAATAGAACCGGTAGCCGGTCTTTATGGCATGGGCATAGGCGGCCTGCATGACATCGAGGCCGCAAAAGGCGCTGACCAGCATGAAAAGCGTGGAGCGCGGCAGGTGAAAATTGGTCACCAGGGCATCCACGGCGCGGAAGCGGTATCCCGGCGTGATGAAGATATCGGTCGAACCGGCAAAGCCATGGATGCGGCCCGTCTCGCCCGCGGCACTCTCCAGGATGCGCAGCGAGGTGGTGCCCACGGCGATGATGCGGCCACCCTTGGCGCGCGCCGCATTGAGACGCGCGGCCACGTCTTGTGACACCTCGCCATATTCGGCATGCATCCTGTGATCTTCGGTATTCTCGGCCTTGACCGGCAGGAAGGTGCCCGCGCCAACGTGCAAGGTGACGTGCTCCGTTTCCACCCCGCGCGCGGCCAGGGCATCGAGCACCGCCTGGGTGAAATGCAACCCGGCGGTGGGCGCGGCCACGGCCCCGTCATGACGGGCATAGATG
>JALSNA010000400.1 GCA_026987255.1 Hyphomicrobiales bacterium
TGAGCAACCGGCCCGGCGCGATCATGTCTTGCTCTTGAATTCGATGCGCGATTCCTCACCGCGCAGCAGGCGGGCGATATTGGCCCGGTGGGTGAGGAAGATGGCCGCGCCGAGGGCGGCCAGAAAGCCGATGCGCAAGGGGCTAGCGCCCATCAGCCAGGCCAGCAGCGGCATGAGGGCGGCGGATACCAGAGCCGAGAGGGAGGAAATGCGGCTGATGAAGGCGGTCGCCAGCCAGATGCCGATGCAGGCCAGCCCCAGCGGCCAGGAAAGGCCGAACAGGATGCCGATGTAGGTGGCCACGCCCTTGCCGCCCCTGAATTTCAGCCATATGGGAAAGACATGTCCGGTGAAGGCCCCCAGCCCGGCCAGCAGGGCGGCCGTCTCTGTGGCGTTCCATCGCGCCGCCAAAACGGGGATGAAGCCCTTGAACATGTCCAGAAACAAGGTGATGGCGGCCAGGGCCGGAGAGCCGGTGCGCAGCACGTTGGTGGCCCCGATGTTGCCAGAGCCGATCTTGCGCACATCGCCCTTGCCGGCCATGTGCGCCACAAGCAGGCCGAAGGGAACGGCCCCGGCGAAATAGCCAAACAGCCCCCACAGGATATCCAGAATCGTGATGCTCATCCCATCTCCTCCCCGAGGATGCCCGCGAGCACCTACACTAGGAGAAGACGCTGCGTCCCGCAACAACCGTGTGAATCACCCGGCCAGCAAAGACGCGATCCTCGAAGGGGGTGTTCTTGGACAGCGAATGCAGTTTCTCCGGCTTAACCCGCCAGGTGGCATCCGGATCGGCAATGGCGAAATCGGCCGGAGCCCCCGGCGCCAGCGTGCCGCCCTGAAGCCCCAGAAGGCGCGCCGGGGTGGTGCTCATGGCCGCGATCAGCCGGGGCAGGGGGATCTCGCCATTGTGATGCAGGGACAATGCGGCGCAAAACAGCGTCTCCAGGCCGATGGCCCCGGCCTTGGCCTCGGCGAAGGGCAGCCGCTTGGTGTCGGTGCTTTGCGGATCGTGGGAGGAGACGATGACATCGATCAGCCCCTCTGCCACCCCTTGCGCCAGGGCGGCGCGGTCGGCCTCGGCGCGCAGCGGCGGCGAGAGCTTGAAGAAGGTGCGATAGGCCCCGATGTCGGTCTCGTTCAGGGTCAGGTGGTTGATGGATACCCCGCAGGTGACCGGCAGGCCCGCCGCCTTGGCCCTGGCGATGACCTCAAGCGAGGCCGCGCTGGAGATCTGGGCGGCGTGATAGCGCGCCCCGGTAAGCTCCACCAGGCGGATGTCGCGCTCCAGCATGATGACCTCCGCCTCGGCCGGAATGCCCGGCAGGCCGAGCCTTGCCGACAGCTCGCCTTCGTTCATCACCCCGCCGCAGGCCAGATCGGCATCCTCGGTATGCTGGACGATGAGCATGCCGAAATCGCGCCCGTAGGCCATGGCCCGGCGCAGCACGCGCGCCGAGGCCACGCCCTTGCGGCCATCGGTCAGCGCCACCGCCCCGGCCTCCTGCAAAAGGCCGGTCTCGCTCATTTCCCGGCCCTTCAGGCCGCGGGTGATGGCGGCCATGGGCGCCACCCGCACGATGGCCGTATCGCGCGCCCGGCGCAGAATGAAATCGACGATGGCCGCCTCGTCGATGACCGGCGCGGTGTCGGGCATGACGATCATGCAGGTCACGCCACCGGCGGCCGCCGCCCGCGAGGCGCTTTGCAGCGTCTCGCGGTATTCCTTGCCC
>JALSNA010000401.1 GCA_026987255.1 Hyphomicrobiales bacterium
AAAACTGGCACCCTGGCGTTCTGGGCCTGATCGCCTCGCGCCTCAAGGAGCGTTTCGCCACTCCGGTCATCGCCCTGGGTATTGATCCGGCGACTGGACTGGCCACCGGCTCGGCGCGCTCGGTATCCGGGGTGGATATCGGCCGCGCCGTGGCCCGCGCCGTGGCCGAAGGGGTGTTGAACAAGGGAGGCGGGCACGCCATGGCCGCCGGCATGAGTCTCGATGCCGCCCGCATCGGGGAACTGCGCGCCTTCATGGCCAGCGCCCTGGACGGGGAGCTGCAAGAGCTGCCGGATGCTCCGCAAATGGCCATGGACGGAGCATTGTCGGCCGGCGGGGCGACGGCGGAACTGGTGGAGCTTCTGGAGCGCGCCGGGCCCTATGGAGCGGGCAACCCATCGCCCATGTTCGTCTTTCCCGCTCACCGGGTCAGCTGGGCAACCGTGGTGGGCAACGCGCATGTGAAATGCACCCTGCGCGCCTCTGACGGCAAGAGCATCAAGGCCATCGCCTTTCGCGCCCTGGACACGGAGCTGGGCGAGGCCCTGCTGGCGGGCGGGTCCATGCCGATGCACTTGGCCGGGCGGCTGGCCATCGACGACTGGCAGGGCCGCCATGGCGCCCAGGTGCTGATTGCCGATGCGGCCCGGGTGAAATGAGCGCGGCAATCGCTGAAAGGCGCATCTTTTCGCCATCGGCCCCTTGCAAGGCGCCCCAAACCCCCCTATAGAAGGCCCCGCGCGGCGCCCTTCGTCTATCGGCTAGGACGCCAGCCTTTCACGCTGGAAAGAGGGGTTCGATTCCCCTAGGGCGCGCCATTTCTCAAAAATCTCCCGGAAAACAGGCCGCAAAGACAAAAACGCAAGAGGCGTCATGTCTTTTGCCACCCCCGGGCAAATGCCTGCAAAAGCTATTGACCAATCCACCCCGCAACCTATATGTTCCGCCACGCCTCAAGGCAAAGGGCCCGTAGCTCAGTTGGTAGAGCAACTGACTTTTAATCAGTAGGTCACAGGTTCGATCCCTGTCGGGCTCACCAATGATTTCAATGGGTTACGGATATCCACCTCATCCCGGAATATCCCATGGCTACCAAGCAGCTGCCACCCAAATCGCCAATATACATGTATGACGACAGAATTGGTGATTGAAATGGCTGCGGCGGGATTGGGTGGGAATTGATGAGAAGGAGGGGAAAAGGGGCGTGAAATCAGAGTGTTGACGGGAATATGGGCAGCGCTTGCGGGCGGTGTCCTTTTTTATTGGGCGACAGTTATCGTGATCGAAAACGGCGCTCCTGGCGTGGAAAGCGGCCCTGGGCGACACCATTCGTGATCGCCATCAGGGGATGCAGAAATGCAGCCCCCTTCTGAAATATCGGGAAAAATCGGGATTTGTCGCGGCCTGGCGGATGAAGCAGAAGTGGAACCCCCGCCAAGTTCCTGCATGCAGCGTCCCACCTCTTGCGGCTGGACTGCGTTTTTTGATCTGCTAAAATCAGCCTGGCCAGGCATGCATTCAGCTGCGCGTTGCGGCTGGACTGCGTTTTTTGATCTGCTAAAATGCAAGGGCGGCAAGGGCGGCAAGGCGGCCAGTTGCGGCTGGACTGCGTTTTTTGATCTGCTAAAATGAATCTGGCTGATCCATGGCGCGGCCGGATGTTGCGGCTGGACTGCGTTTTTTGATCTGCTAAAATGAATCTGGCTGATCCATGGCGCGGCCGGATGTTGCGGC
>JALSNA010000402.1 GCA_026987255.1 Hyphomicrobiales bacterium
GGACGCGCAAGCGTTTTTGGAGCCCCCCGGGTGGCTTCAGGAGGCTTCGCGCAGGGATTCGGCGGTTTGCAGATCCACCGAGACGAGACGCGAGACGCCGGGCTCCATCATGGTGACGCCGAACAGGCGGTGCATGCGGGCCATGGTGATGGGGTGGTGGGTGATGATGAGAAAATCGGTATCGGCACGCCCCAGCATGTCCTCCAGCAGGGTGCAGAAGCGCTCCACGTTGTGTTCATCGAGCGGCGCGTCCACCTCGTCGAGCACGCAGATGGGCGAGGGATTGGTCAGGAAGACGGCGAAGATCAGGGCCATGGCGGTCAGGGTCTGCTCGCCGCCCGACAGCAGCGAGAGCGTCTGGGTGCGCTTGCCGGGCGGCTGGGCGAAGATTTCCAGCCCCGCCTCCAGGGGATCGTCGGCCTCGATGAGCTCCAGATGCGCCTTGCCGCCACCGAAGAGGGTGGCAAAAAGGGAGGCGAAATAGCCATTGACCTGCTCGAAGGCCTCCAGCAGGCGCTTGCGGCCCTCGCGGTTGAGGCTGGCGATGGCGCCGCGCAGCTTGCCGATGGCCTTGATCAGGTCGTCGCGCTCGGCCACCAGCTTCTCCAGCTCCGCCGCCACCTCCTCCATTTCGGCATCGGCGCGCAGGTTCACCGCGCCCAGGCGCTCGCGGGCATCGCGCAGCTTCATCAGCTCGCGGTCGATATCCTCCTTGGCGGGCAGGTTTGCGGTGTCCAGGGAGGCTTTCAGGGGCAGTTTTCGCGGCTCGCACTCCATGCGCTCGACAATGGTGGCGGCGATTTCCCTTTCGCGGGCGGCGGCGGCCTCGATGCGCTCTTCCAGGCGGGCGGCCTGCTCGCGGGCCCCCGAGAGCTGGCCTTGCGCCTCGCGCCAGTCCGCTTCGATCCGGCGGATGGCCGCTTCGGCTTCGGCCAGGGCATCGGCGGCCTGCCTGCGGGCCTCTTCGGCCTCATCAATGGCGTTCATCACGCGGGTGCGCTTGTCCTCAAGCTCCTTCGGCGCGGCCGAGAGCGCCTGGATTTCGGCGCGCAATGGCTCGATACGGCCCGCCAGCTCGCGCATGCGCTTTTCGGCGCTTGCGATGCGGGCGGCCCAGCGGCGCTTCTCCTCCGCGATGGCCTTCAGGCGCGAGGTGCGCATCTGCGCCTCCCTTTGCAGGCTGTCATGGCGGGCGCGGGTTTCGGCATAGCGGCGGCGGGCCTCCTCCAGACTGGCGCGCAGTCTGGCCAGCTCCTCGCGCAGGCCATCGGCGGGCGGCAGGGCGGCCAGCTCGGCGCGCGCTTCGCCAAGAGCCGTTTCGGCCTGCGCCAGATCCGCCTCGATGCGGCTTTCGGCCTCCGCGAGGGCGGACATGCGGCTCATGAGAGCGGCTCGGGCGCGCTCGGTTTCGCTCAGGGTCTTGCGGGCTTCTTCCAGGGCGGCAGCCCTTTGCGCGCGTATCTTGCGGGCCTCGTCGCGGGCGCTTCTGGCGGCATCGAGCCTGGCGCGGGCCTTGGCGTGGGCATCCCCGGCGCGCTCCGCCCCGGCGCGGGCGCGCTCAAGGCGGGCGCGCAAATCCTCCAGGCGGTTGCGCTCGGCGAGGCGGCGGGCGGCGGCCGTCGGGGCCTCGGCGGCGGCCGACAATCCATCCCAGCGCCACAGGCCACCCTCCCTGGTGACCAGCCGCTGGCCCGGTTTCAGCGACGGCTGCAAGGCGCGGGCGCGCTCTTCGCTGTCCACCAGGGCGGTCATGGCCAGACGGCGGGCCAGGGCCGCAGGGCCGGTGATGAAATCCGCAAGAGGACGGGCATCCGGCGGCAGGGGGGCGGGATCTGTCAGCGGCGGCAGGGCGCGCCAGTGAACGGGAGCGGCCTCGTCGATGGGCACGTCCAGATCGTCGCCGAGGGCGGCGGCAATGGCCGCCTCCATGCCCGGCGCCACCTTGAGGGCGTCAATCATGGGCGGGAATAGATCGTTTTCCGCCGCGCCCAGAACCTTCTCCAGGGTGCGCACCTCGGTGGCCAGCTTCTCGGCTTCGCGGCGCGCGTCGTTCCAGCTCTGGCGGGCGCCTTGTTCGGCCTCGCGGGCGTTCGAGAGGGCCTCTTCGGCAGCGGCGGCGGCCTGTTCGGCGGAGCTGACGGCCTGCCCGGCCTGGTGGAGGGCCTGCTGCGCCTGCGCAAGGGCCTTGTCATCGCCGGCCTCTTGCTGCGCGGCCTGGCGGCGGGCGGCGATGTCGCGCGCCTCGGCGCGCAGCCGGGCAAGGCGCTCCCGGGCCTGGGCGGCGGCGCGCTCCAGGGCCTCGCGGCGGGCGGTGAGGGACGACAGGCGGCCCTGGGCGGCATCGGCCTTTTCCTGCGCCTTTTCCAGATCGCTGGCGGCGGCCTGCATGGCGCGGGCGGCCTCGGCATGGGCCTGATCATCGCCACCGTCGTGGCCCAGGGTCCTTTCCTCCTCCTCCAGGCGGCGGATGGCCTTTTCGGCATCGTCGCGCATCTCCTGCTCGCGGGCGATGTCGAGGCGCGACTGGTTGAGGCGGGCGGTGAGCTCGGCCTTGCGCCGCTCGCTTTCCTCGCCGGCGCGGCGCAGGCTCTCCAGCTCCACCTTGAGGCGTTGCAGCACCGCGCCCCGGGTGGCCTCCTGCTCGCGCAATGGCGCAAGATTGGCGGTGAGCTCCTCGCGCTTGCGCGACAGTTCCGATGACAGGCGGGTGAACTGCGCCAGCAGGCGGGTGGTCTCGTCCCTTTGCGCCTTTTGCCGCTGCAACTCGCGGCGCGCCCCATCCCAGGCGAGCCACAGACCGGCGGCTTCCAGCTCCTTGATGCGGCGCGACAGATCGCGGTAGCGGGTGGCCTGACGGGCCTGCCTTTTGAGGCTGTTCAGCTGGCTTTCGAGCTGGCCGGTGACATCCTCCAGACGCTCCAGATTGGCGCTGGTGGCATTGAGCTTCAGCTCGGCCTCGTGGCGGCGGGTATAAAGGCCGGTGATGCCGGCGGCCTCTTCCAGAATGCGGCGGCGGGCGGCGGGCTTGGCGTTGATGATCTGCGAAACGCGCCCCTGGCGCACCAGGGCCGGCGAGCGCGCCCCGGTGGAGGCATCGGCAAAGAGCAATTGCACATCACGGGCGCGCACCTCCTTGCCATTGATGCGGTAGGTGGAGCCCTTGTCACGCTCGATCCGGCGCGAGACCTCCAGGGTGTCGAGCTCCGCATAGGGCGGCGGGGCCTTGCGGGCCGAATTGTCGAGGGTGAGAACGACCTCGGCCATGTTGCGCGCCGGGCGGGTGCGCGAGCCGGAGAAGATGACATCCTCCATGGTGGAGGCGCGCATGTTCTTGAAGGAGTTCTCGCCCATGACCCAGCGCAGGGCCTCGAGCAGATTGGACTTGCCGCAGCCATTGGGGCCCACGACCCCGGTCAGGCCGGGCTGAATCAGCAGCTCGGAAGGCTCCACGAAGGATTTGAAGCCGGTCAGTTTCAGACGGCGGAACTTCATGCGCTGATCGTCTCAACCCCCTCATGGCGGCGAAGAACCCGAGCACATGATGCCACACCGCGGCGGCGCGCCGCGAAGGTTCCTCAGCCCTTGGCCTTCTTGAGCTCCTCGTCGATGATCTTCCTGAACTCGTCGAAAGGCATGTCGCCCACCACCTTGCGGCCATTGATGAAGAAGGTGGGGGTGGAATTGACCTTGAAATCGCGGTTGGCATCCTTGGAGATGCCGACGATGGAATTGGCCAGGTTCTGGTTCTTCAGGCAGGCGTCGAACTGATCCTTCTTCATGCCCGCCAGCTTGGCGATCTTGAGCAACTCCTCCTTGGGGTTCTGCACCCAGGTGCGCTGGGTCTTCATGATCAGGCCCAGCATGGGGTGATATTTCTCCTTCGGGGCGCAGCGCATGAGCATGAAGGCGGCCAGCGCCAGCTGGTCGAGCGGAAACTCGCGGAAGATGAAGCGCACCTTTCCGGTATCGACATAGTCCTTCTTCACCAGGGGCCAGGTCTTTTCATGAAACTCGGCGCAATGGGGGCAGGTGGCGGAGGCATACTCGATGATGGTCACCGGGGCCTTGGGATCGCCCAGCGCCATGTCGCCGATGTCGGGTTGCTTGTTGAGCACGCCGGTGTTGACATATTCGGGCTTTTCGGCCGCCAGAAGAGGCCCCGCGGTCAGCAGGGAAGCGGCGGCGGGAAGGCCTGCGAAGGCCGCGCCGGATTTCAGGATCTGCCGTCTGTGCATCGTGTTCATGGTCTTTTACCTACTTGATTATGACGCCGGGGCCAAGAAAACCCGGCAGGGACTGTGGAGAAGTGGGGCTGGAAGGGCTATTTTTCACGGTTTTGCAGCCGTTTCCCTGGCGCTGACGGCTTCGGCCAGGCGGGTGAGTGATTCGCGCAAGGCCGGATCGGAGACCTGCCCGGCGCGCTCTTGCAACCGCTTTTGCAAGGCCGGGTCGGGCCGTGGTGGCGGCGGTTTTGCGGAAGGGGTGTCCAAAGGCGCCTGGACAAAGGTGATCCTTTGCACCGCCGCATAGCCGAAAAAGGCGTTGATGCGGGCGATGAGCTCGGTCTGCATGTGCTGCAATTCCAAAGCGCGGGCGGGCATGACGCGCAGATGCAGGGTGCCGCCCGGGGCGCGGCCCCTTGCGCCGCGCGGCACGGTCAGCTTTTCGGGAACGCAAAATGTGGCCAGCTGCGGGGCGATCTGGCGCCAGTTGCGCAAAAGACCGGCCCAGGCATGGCCATGGCGCTCGAAGGCGGGGCGGGCGATGGCGTCGAAGTATCTGTTCAGGGGCTTCACGGCTGGGCGGCGCTCGTTGCTGAAAGGAACTGGCTGGGATCATATATCCGATTGCTGATGATATCGAATAACATCCCCGTCAGGCCAATTACCATCCTGTCATGTTGGCCAAGGATAGAGCGCCCAAATGGGGAAATTGTGGCGGGCGGGCGGGCCTGGACCGGCAGCGCGGCACTGAAGACATCAGGGCATGGCAGCCTGTGTTCAGGCGCGGGCGGCGGGCAGGCGCAGGGTGGCTTTCAGGCCGCCCAGCGATGAGCGGCCGAGGGTGATTTCGCCATGATACATGGCGGCCGTTTCGTGGACGATGGACAATCCCAGGCCGGAGCCGGGGCGGGTCTCATCGAGACGCTGGCCGCGCTTGAGGGCCTTTTCGTGGTCCTTCCTTGGCAGGCCGGGGCCGTCGTCCTCTATGGTGAGGATGAGCCAGCGGCGCTGGTGGCGGGCGGCCTGCTGGAGCTCGCCGCGCACGCGGATGCGCGATCTTGCGTATTTGAAGGCATTGTCGAGCAGATTGCCGATGATCTCCTCCAGGTCCTGCTTTTCGCCACGGAAGCGGATGCCTCCGGCGCAGATGACCTCGACCTCGATATCCTTGCCGCGGTTGATGCGTTTGAGGGTGCGCACCAGGGCCCTGACCACTTCCTCCACCGGGGTGACGGCGCCCAGGCCGGTGGCGCGGGCGGCGCGGCGGGCGCGGTCCAGATAGATGTTGATCTGATCGCGCATCATCTGCGCCTGGTGCAGGACATGGCCGGCCAGCTTGCCTTTTGCGGCGCGGGCCTCGTTGGTAAGCACGCTCAGGGGGGTCTTCAGGGCATGGGCGAGGTTGCCCACCTGGGTGCGGGCGCGCTCGACGATCTCGCGGTTGGCGCGCAGCAGCAGGTTCAGCTCATGGGCCACCGGGGCGATCTCGGCCGGGTAGTTTTCATCGAGCTGCTCGCGGCGGCCCTCCCGGATCTCGCCCAGCTCGTCATGCAGCCGCCGCAGGGGGCGCAGGCCGAAATGCACCTGGGCGATGAGGGCCATGACCAGAGCCAGGGCAAAAAGCGCCAGAATGACGATCATGGCGCGGTTGAAGGCGGAAATCTCGGTGCGCAACTCGTCGTAATTGCCTGCGACGATGATGGCATAGCGCTTCTTGCCGCCATAGAGGGTGTAGCCTTGCTCCATGACGCGCAGGCGCACACCGTTGTTGTCACGCAGGAACAGATGCGCCACGCCGTTTTCATCGCGGCTGGCGGTCTTGAAATGGGCCAGATCGAAGCGCTGCTCCAGCAACGATCTGGAGGCCAGCGCCCTGCCCTTGCCATCCTCCGGCATGATCTGCCAGTACCAGCCGGAATCGGGGAGCTGGAAGCGCACATCGGCGAGCTGGCCGCGCACATAGGGGCGGCCTTGCGCATCCACCTCGAGGCTGGCCAGAAGGCCGTTCATGACCGCCTCCAGGCGGGCGTCGAAGTTGCGCTCCACGGTGGTCTTGAAAAGGTAATGGAGCAGGCCTCCGGCGATCACCAGAAGCACCAGCGCCACGGCCATGGCCGAAAGCACCAGGCGGGCGGCCAGGGAGTTGCGCAGGAAAACCCGGCGGATGCTCATGTCTCCTCGTCAGGATCGCCGATATAATAGCCCAGGCCGCGCACGGTGCGCAGCATGTCCTTGCCGATCTTCTTGCGCAGGCGGCCGATGAAGACCTCTATGGTGTTGGAATCGCGGTCGAAGTCCTGGTCATAGAGATGTTCGATGAGCTCGGTGCGGGAGATGACCTTGCCCTTGTGATGCATGAGGTAGGCCAGCAGGCGGTATTCCAGCGAGGTGAGCTTGACGGCCTTGCCATCGAGGGTGACGCGGGCGGCGCGGGTGTCGAGCATGAGCGGGCCGCAGGTGATCTCCGAGGAGGCATGGCCGGAGGCGCGGCGCAGCAGGGCGCGGATGCGGGCCAGCACCTCCTCCATGTGGAAGGGCTTGGCGACATAATCATCGGCGCCGGCGTCGAAGCCGGCCACCTTGTCGCTCCAGCGGTCGCGGGCGGTGAGGATGAGCACCGGCATCTTGCGCCCGGCCCGGCGCCAGTTCTCCAGCACGGTGACGCCATCCATGACCGGCAGGCCAAGATCGAGGATCACCGCATCATAGGGCTCGGTATCGCCCAGGAAATGGCCCTCCTCGCCATCGAGGGCGGAATCCACCGCGTATCCGGCATCCTGCAGGGCCTCGACGAGCTGGCGGTTGAGATCGGGATCATCTTCGACGACAAGCAGGCGCATGGACCCTCTCGCTTCACGCTCTTTTCATCCTTGTCATATTGCCCCTTCGGGCGCTACCTGTCCAGCACGCGGCCGCTGACGGCATCGACCAGAACGCGGCGGATGCGCGAGCCGGTCTTGAGCTTGACCGCATAGACGGGCGGGACGCCGGGCAGAAGCTCCACCCCCAGCCCCATGCTGCCGGGAATGACGCGCAGCACCTTGCGCAGCGCCTGGGAGGGGGCGATGCGGCGCGCCGCCGGGGCGGGCAGGCCCCTTTGTGGCGTCGTGGCCTGGCGCGGCGGGGTGCGCGGCGGGCGGAAGGCGGGCGGCAGCTTGCGGCGCTGGCGGAAGGCCGGGCGGCGGTAGGCGTTGCCGTAGGGGGATGCGACACGGATGATGTTCCGCGTGCCCATGGCCGGGGCGCGCAGGTCATCGCGGTAGGACCCGGCTTGCGGCATGGCGGCGCGCAGGGGATCGTCGCGCAATGGACGCAAATGGCGCGCGGGCGGCCTTTGGCGCACTGGCTGGCGGAGGCGCGGGATGGGCGGGCGGGGGCGCAGGCGGGCGGGACGCAGGCGGCGGGGCAGGCGCTCAAGACCGCCCGCAGCGCGCAAAGGCAGGGGAGCTGGCCTGTAGAGCGCCTGCCGGATGGGGGCTTCATGCTG
>JALSNA010000403.1 GCA_026987255.1 Hyphomicrobiales bacterium
AAATGATGTCCTGCTGACGCCGGGCCGCCCCAAGTCAGCAGGACGCCTTGTTTTTCCTGAAGAAAAGTATTTCCAGTCTGCCAGGCAGGCTGGAAAACTTTTCTTCACGTCCGACTTTCCACCCCGCCCCTCACCCCTTGGCATCCTCCACCATGGGGCCTTCCGTATCGACCCCCTTCAGCCACACCTTCAGCGCCTTGAAGGGGTGAGCGAGGGTATCGTTGACGGCCGTGGGCTCAAAGCCCGAATGGACCATGCAATCGGCGCATTTGGGATTGCGCCCCACCCCCCATTTGTCCCAGTCGGTATTGGCCATGAGAGCGCCATGGGAGGGCTCGTGGCCCTCGTTCACCAGATAGCACGGCTTTTGCCAGCCGAAGACGTTGCGCGTGACATTGCCCCAGGGCGTGCATTGATAGCTCTGATTGCCGGCCAGGAAATCGAGATAGAGGATCGACTGGTTGAACTTCCAGGCCTTGTTCTCCCGCTTCTGGATGCGGAACAGCTCGCGAAAGATGTTTTTCGTCTGGGTGCGGGTGAGGAAATGCTCCTGATCGGAGGCATCCTCGTAGGCATAACCGGCCGAGATGGTGATGCTCTCCACCCCCATGTCCATGACATAATCGAAGAATTCCGCCACCTTCTGCGGCACCGCGTTGTTGAACAGGGTGCAGTTGACGGTCACCCGGTGCCCGCGCCTGACCGCCTCGCGGATGGCCTCCGTGGCTATGTCGAACACGCCGGCTTGCGCCACCGCCCTGTCGTGCTCCTCGCCGAGGCCGTCCAGATGCACCGAGAAGGTCAGATAGACGGAAGGCTCGTATTGATCCATCTTCTTCTTCAGCAGCAGGGCGTTGGTGCACAGGTAGACGAACTTCTTGCGCGCCACGAGCCCGGCGACGATCTGCGCCATTTCCTTGTGGATCAGCGGCTCGCCGCCGGGAATGGAGACGATGGGCGCGCCGCATTCATCGGCCGCCGCCAGGCATTCCTCCACCGAAAGGCGCTTGTCGAGGATCTCCGTGGGATACTCGATCTTGCCGCATCCCGGACAGGCCAGGTTGCAGCGGAACAAGGGCTCCAGCATGAGCACCAGCGGATAGCGCTTTTTCCCGCCGAGCTTCTGCTTGAGGATATATGCGCCGACGCGCAGCTGCTGGATGAATGGCACGGCCATGATGGCGCTCTTTCCCTGGTTGCGATGCCGCCGCTTATGGACGCCCCTGCCCTCTCCGGTCAAGCCCGCCGCCTTGGGTCAGGACTCATGAAGAGGGATGACATATGCAGGATTTGGGCAAAATATCAGCTTTCTTTCGTCCGCAGGCAATACCTTGAAGGTATTGTCAAGGGCGAAAGGACGCTGATATGCAGCATAAATCCTGCAGATGCCGTGCAAATTTATGAGTCCTGACCCTGGCCCTCTCGCCTTGTGGTCCAGCCGATCAGTTCTGGCAGCACCACCAGGGTGGTCAGCAGCGTCAGCCCCACCGAGACCGTCAGCAGCTCGCCCATGGAGCTCATGCCCCGGTGCGGCGTCAGCCACAGGGTGCCGAAAGAGCCTATGGTGGTCAGCGCCGAGATGACCACTGCCCGCGGCGTCGATGTGTGCTCCAGCTGCGCGCCCGCCGCCTCCATGCGCGCCCGGTGCACGTAATGGATGGCCGAATCCACCCCCAGGCCCAGCAATAGCGGAATGACGATGACATTGGCGAA
>JALSNA010000404.1 GCA_026987255.1 Hyphomicrobiales bacterium
TTGCAGGACATACCCGGCGATGATGACCCAGATGGCGATCCACCAGGTGCGCGCATCGAGGGGATGCCCGGCGCGCTGAAGGCCCATCCCCCAGGCCACATACCAGAAGGGCGGGTGGATCAGGTCAATGCCGTGATCGAAGATGTTGCCCCAGGTGCTGGAGGTCAAGGTGGTGCGCGCCAGCTTGCCGTCCACCGTGTCGAGGAAGGTCATGAGCCAGGCGCAGACCAGCCCCCAGCCATACTCGCCCCGCCAGAACAGCCAGAAGGCGGCAAGGACGAAGAGGGCCGAAAGGGCGGTGACCATGTTGGGGGTGACCGGAGTTCCGGCCAGCCAGCGGGTGACATGAAAGGCCGGGCGCGGCCAGACGTGGCGGGTGATGACATCGGTCACCCCCTTGTAGGTGCCCATGAAGATGCGCCATTCCACTTGCGTGCGGTTTTGCGGCCGCAGGATCAGGGCGCTGGGGGCCTCGCGCTTGCGCAGGGCCTTCCAGTAATGGATGCCCAGTTCATCGGGTTTGTGGGCGCTAAATCCGTCCGGGATGGGCGCGCCGGAGAGAATGTCCAGGGCCGCTTTCGCCTGCCCCGCCGGAGCGTGAACGATGAGGGGGATGCCGGCATCGGAATCGAGCAGGACGAGGCCGGGGCGCTCCACGATCACATCCACCAGGGGCGGATCGATCACCGCATCGGCGCGCGCTATGATGAGCGGATCTGTGGAATTACCGGCCTGTTGTGGCGTGATGGTCTTCTCCACGCCGGCGCGGGCGAATAGTCTTTGCAGGCGCGCGGCGCTGGTCAGGCCGAAGATGGGCTGTCCGCCGTTGCCTGTCAGCGCAAGGCCTGCCGGGTGTTGGCGCGTCATGTCCTGTCCTCGTTCTTGCATCAGCTCACGGTCTCGGCCTTGAGCATCAGGGCGGATGTCAAAAGCCCCAGGGCGATGAGCGGAATCCAGGCGGCCATCCATGGCGGAACGAGCCCCATCTCGCCAATGGTGATGGACAGCCCACTGAAGATGAAATAGGCAAAGCCGATGGCCACTCCGGTCCCGAACATGTAGCCGATGGCGCCGCCGCGCCGGTAGCGGGCGGCGAGCGGAATGCACACGGCGATGACCAGCCAGGCGGCGAGCAGCAGAGTTATGCGCTTGTGCCACCACGTCCTGTAGACATAGGCCGGGCGGATGCCGAAGCCCTGGTTGGCGACGAAATAGCTCAAATCCGCCAGCGACATTTCCTCCGGGTCGCCGGAGCGCGCCCCGGCGGTGGCGAATTTCAGATTGCCGGAATAGATCATGGTTTTCAGCCTGGCGGGGCGCACATTGTCGCGCGAATAGATGTAGATGTCCTCGAGCAGCCAGCGGCCGTTCTTCAAGATGGCGGCGCGGGCGATGATCTGCTCCAGCAAGAGCCCCTTGGCGTCGCGGCGGAAAATGGTGACGCCCTGCAGCCGGGTGGCGCGGGCATTGGCGCTGGCGGCGCGCATGATGTCGTTGCCGGCGCGCATCCACAGCGGATCGTTCTCGCCCACCTGGAGTTTCTTGTTGCTGTAGTCTCCCACCCCCCACTCGCGCAGGACGGATGAGGTCATGGGCACGGCGCGGTCATTGATGATGAACTGGATGGCGCCGAGAACCAGGCCCAGGGGCATGAGGGCCATGACGATCTGCATGGGTGAAATGCCCGCCGCCCAGATGGCCACCATCTCATTGCGCCAGCCCAGTTCGAGGAGGGTCAGAAGAACGGCAAGCAGGAGGCTCAAGGTCCAGAATGTCGATGTTACCTGCGGGAAGCGCAAGGCGGCATAGCGCAGCAGGGCCATGTAGTCGCCGTCGTTGTAGGAGAGAATGGAATCCATGTTGCCCAGGGCATCGAGCATGAGCACGAAAAGAACGATGCCGAGGAGAATGGCGATGAAACGGGCCACGATCATGCGGGTGAGCAGCAGGCCGAGGGTTTTCATTGCGCGCCCTCCCGGCCTGCGCGGCGCTCGAAGAGCCGCACGATGGCGGCCCGTGCCGCCCTGGCGTTTTGCGCCAGCCAGTCATAGAGGGCATCGAACATGTCCTGGCCGATGGTGAAGCAGGTGCGCCAATAGCGCCAGCCGGCGAAAAGCGCCAGCAGCCCCAGAGGCGTCCACAGGCCCAGCCAGACGG
Source organism: Hyphomicrobiales bacterium (assembly GCA_026987255.1). GTDB lineage: Bacteria > Pseudomonadota > Alphaproteobacteria > Rhizobiales > Aestuariivirgaceae > Thermopetrobacter. The sequence continues at coordinate 2,158 of JALSNA010000404.1, forward strand.
ATATGTCCCCGGCCTTGGCCACGGCGGCAAGCTGCTGGATCAGCTCATAATAGGCAATGAGGATGACCATGGCGACGGCGAAGCGGTAGGCCCTTTGCTGGCGGCGGTGGCCGATGGCGAAAGGCAGGGCGAGAAAGGGCAGCACGAGGATGGTCAGGACAGAGACCACGCGCTTGTGCAGCTCGGCGTGGATTTCGGCCACCGTGGCGTTCCTGCGCGGGGTGTCGTAGCCGCGGATCAGCTCGGTCAGGGTCATTTCGCGCTCATCCTCGCCGCGCGGGCGGAACACGGTGGCGCTCTCCTTGCCGATGGGCGATTCGGCGCGCTTGAAAAAGCCGGTGGTGAAGCTGGGAGCGGGCTTGTCCGAATCGAATTCCGGCCAGCTTTTCAAGGTCAGCCTCTGGCCGTTTTCGAGCACCAGCAGGGGGCGCGGATCGTTCTTTTGCGGCACCAGATAGCCGCGCTCGGCGGTGATGGTCTGGGCGCCGCCCTTGCCGCGGTAATCGAAGAGGAAGATGCGCTGGAAGCGGTTGGTCTTGCGCTCCAGCTTGTCAAGGATGAAGGTGCGGGTTCCGGCCTGCATGAAGACCCCCTCCTCGGCCAGATAAAAGACCTCGACATTGCTGACCGTATAGATCAGGGCCCGGTAGGCATAGCGGGTATAGGGCTGAAGCCAGCCGAAGATATAGACGGACAAAAGGGTAAGCAGAACGGAAAACCAGATGACCGGCCTGGCCATGCGGTGCAGGGAGATGCCGGAGGCGAGCAGGGCGTCGATCTCGGCGTTCTTGGACAATTGGTTGAAGCCGAACATGAGACCGAGAAAGAGGGCCGCGGGCAGGGCGATGCCCAGATAATGGGGCACCAGGTATCCGAGCAGCTCGAAGACCACCGAAAAGGAGTTCTTCTTGCCCAGGGTGATGTCCAGAATGCGCACCAGGCGCTCGGAGAGCAGCACCATCAGGCCGATGCCCAGGGCCACGGACAGGGGCTTGAGGACCGTGCGCAGCACATACCTGTCTATGATCGTCAAGCCTGGCATGAGCCTGTCACGTGTCCTTGCATTGCGGCTTGCGCCGGGTTTTCGCGAATCCTCAAACAGGCAGAGAATAGCGCAATTGAGGCAGGCTGTGGGCATCTTTCATGACGCCGGCGCATCCTTCGAGGTCAGGGTCCATTCAGCCATGGTGCGCATGGTCCCCTTGCGGCCCTGAAGCTGGCGGCGGGTCACTGTGATTTCCCATGTTCCCTGGCGGCGGGTGATGCCCAGCAATTGCCAGCCGCCCGGCGGTTTGTGGCCGCCCGGAGCCATGGAGGCCGAGGGCGCGGAGAGAATGTGCATGGTGCCGCTTACGGTGCGCACCGGGACGTGCGCCCAGCGGTGGTTGTGGCCATAGAGGACGATTTCGGCTCCATGGCGGCGCAGGATGTCCATCAGCGCGGCTGCGTCCTTGAGCGCCTTGCGCGGGCTGGTGGCGAGGCTCTCCATGGGCGGATGATGGAGCATGACGATGCGGCACAGCCCCTTGGCGGCGCAGGCGGGCAACATTTCCGCCAGGGCGGCGAGCTGTTTTTCTCCCAGCCGCCCGGAGGCTTCGCGCCAGGGGGCCGGGTAGGCGGAATTGAGGCTGATGAGGGCGATGTTGCGCATGTAGCGCAGGCGCGGAAAGGCGGGCAGGGCCTGATCCGTCTTTCCGCCCATCCAGGGCGAGAGGGTGCGCAGCCCGGCGCTTTCGGCGCCGGCCGTGTAGCAGTCATGATTGCCCGGAACGAAGGTCAGATCCCGCGGCGCGGCATGGGCCTTGAGCCAGGCCCGCGCGGCGGCGAACTCGGCGCTGGTGGAGATGTTGACCAGATCGCCGCTCAGGGCGATGTGATGGGGCTTGCAGGCGGCGATATCGGCCATGACAGCCTCGAGCACCGGGCCGCGGTGGCTCCTGCGTCTGCGCAAGGTCCAAGACAGCCATCCCAGGATGCGCTTGGAGAAAAGCTCGGCGAGGCTGGCCCCGGCCATGGGCAGGTGCGGGTCGGTCATGTGGGCGATGGTGAACATGGAGAATTGACGGAACCGCTCAAAAGGTGTCATTGAAGCGCCAGAACCATACGGGGCGCACCGGCGCGGGAAATTGCCGCCTCCCCATAACACAAGGGTTTCCAGACGTGAAAGTGATTATTCTCGCCGCCGGGCAGGGCGGCAGGCTGTTGCCGCTGACGGCGGAGGTGCCCAAGGCGCTTCTCGATGTCGGAGACCAGACCCTCATCGGCCGCCAGATCGATGCCTTCGCCGCCTGTGGAGTGGATGAATTCGTCGTCGTCACCGGCTATGGCGCGCGGCTCATGGAAGAGGCCCTGGAGCGCATCGCGGCGCGCGACAACGTGACCATCCGCATCGTCTACAATCCCTTCTACGCGGTCAGTGACAACCTGGCCAGCTGCTGGATGGCGCGCCACGAAATGAGCGGCGATTTCATCCAGGTCAATGGCGACAATGTCTTTCGCGCCGATCTGGCGCAGGCGCTCCTGGAGCCGGCGGATGCCGCGGTCTCGGTGGCCATCAACCGCAAGGACAGCTATGACGCCGATGACATGAAGGTCATGCTGGACGGAACGCGGCTGACCGAGATCGGCAAGAGCCTGCCGCTGGAGGCGGTGGACGCGGAGGCCACCGGATTCTACGTGTTCCGCGGCGAGGGGGGGATGCGCTACCGGGAGGTTCTGGAGGAAATGATGCTGGAGCCATCGGCCCTGAAGCAGTGGTTTCCCGCCGCCATTGGCCGTCTGGCCAAGCGCATGCGGGTGGAGACCATCGATCTGACCGGCCATGTGTGGGGGGAGGTGGACTATCCCACCGATCTGACAAGCGCCCGCCAGATGGCCGCCGAGTGGGACAAGGAAAGAAAAAAGGCCTGATGGAGACGCTGGGGCTTGCGCTTTTCGCCTTTGCCCCTTATAGGAAAGGCCGTCCGGGCCTTGCGGCCCGCGCCTGTTGCGCCGCCCCTATCGTCTAGCGGTCAGGACGCCGGCCTCTCACGCCGGAAACAGGGGTTCGATTCCCCTTGGGGGCGCCATTCCTTTTCAATTTCATGTGACCAGATCAGGATGCCGGCTGGTTCGGGGAAAACAGCCAGCGCCGCATATATTGCCATATTGCAATATGTGGAGATTGTTCCGTTGACCGCATGGTGGAATTCTGGCACCATCCAGCCAAGCCGCTTGTGCTTGCCGCCTGATCTGTTTCCGGCATCCCTCCAGACGGCTTCCGTGACTGTTCACGTTTGCGGCATTCGCACTTCTTCATTCGCGGATGCCTCCCCGTGGGGTATTTGCGCAATTTGCGCATGGCCGGGGCTTGCATCAGGACTTTTTCGGGCGCGAGTGGGGATGCCCCGGTGCACTTTGAATGGTCTGAAATCCATGCAAGTCTATCTTCCCATCGCCGAAATTTCCGTGAACCTCTATCTGCTTTTGGGGCTTGGCGGCATTGTCGGGTTTCTCTCCGGCATGTTCGGCGTCGGTGGCGGATTCCTGATGACGCCGATGCTGATGATGATCGGCATTCCCCCGGCGGTGGCGGTGGCCACCGAGGCCAACCAGATCGTCGCCTCTTCCGTCTCCGGGGCAATCGCCCAATACCGGCGCGGCAACGTGGACGTGAAGATGGGCATCATTCTGCTCATCGGCGGCATCATCGGCTCGGTTCTGGGCGTGCAGCTGGTCAAGCTGCTGCGCGAGATGGGGCAGATCGATCTGGTCATCAAGCTGACCTACATCACCATGCTGAGCATCATCGGCACCCTGATGCTGATCGAATCGCTCAATGCCCTGCGCAAGGCGGAAAAGGCCAAGGGCGGCGGCAAGGCGGCGGCGGCCAGGAAGGCCGGATCGCACAACTGGGTGCACGGGCTGCCCTTTCGCATGCGCTTTCCGCGCTCGAAACTCTACATCTCGGTCATTCCGCCCATTCTGGTGGGGGTTGCGGTGGGCCTGCTGGCGGCCATCATGGGGGTGGGCGGCGGCTTCATCATGGTGCCGGCGATGATCTACATGCTGCGCATGCCGACCAAGGTGGTGGTCGGCACATCGCTGTTCCAGATCGGCTTCGTGACCATCAACACCACCATCCTGAATGCGGTGCAGAACCACACGGTGGACATCATGCTGGCGCTGATCCTGATGTCCTCGGCGGTGATCGGGGCGCAGCTTGGCGCGCGGGCGGGCTCGAAGCTGCCCGGCGAGCAGCTGCGGGTGCTGCTGGCGCTGATGGTGGTGGCCATGTGCGTCAAGCTGGCCTGGGGGCTGATCGCCACGCCGGACGAGCTTTTCTCCTTCGCGGCGGGAGGGGAATGACATGAACAGGCTGCACAAGACATTGCTGGGCGGGCTGATGATCCTGGCGGCGCTTTTCCTGCCGGCCCATGCTGAGAAAAAGCCCAGGATCGTGGCCGATCTGTCCACCCACACGGTGGCGGTGAAGACGGATTTCGCCGGCACCCGCGTCATGCTCTTCGGGGCCCTGGTGGGATCCGACGAGGAGGGCAAGAAGCGGCCCGACATCATCGTCGTGGTGCGCGGGCCGAGCCTGCCTTTCAAGCTGCACCGCAAGAAGCGCGTGGCGGTGATCTGGGTGAATGCCGATGAGCGCGCCTTCCGCGCCGCGCCGGGCTATTATGCCCTGCTGTCCTCGGGGCTGCTGGAAAACATCGCCCCGGCCGCCCGGCTGCGCTCGCACGGCATCGGTTTCGAGGCTCTTCAGGACCATCTGCTGGCGGCGGCGGATGGCTTCAAGAGCATCGAGGAGGCCAGGGAATATGCGCGTGGCTTCGTGCGGCTGATGAAGAAAAAGGGCCTTTACCGGGTCAATGACAATGGCGTGACCATGACCGGGCGCTATCTGTTCCGGGCCCAGTTCGATCTTCCGGCCAATGTGCCGCTGGGCGAATACGAGGCGGATGTCTATCTGTGGCGCGAAGGCAAGCTGCTGGGCAAATACAGCTCGCCGCTGAACATCGAAAAGCGCGGCTTCGAGCGCTTCGTCTACGAGTTCGCCCACAAGCAGGGCCTGCTTTACGGCATCGCCGCCGTCATCATCGCCATGGCCGCCGGATTTGCCGCCGCGGCCGTCTTCCGCAAGTCATGAGGGAGGGTTCCATGCCCGAGCGCGTCAAGAGACGGATTCACGAAAAGGGCCACGTGCGCAAGTTCCTCGTGGTGCTGGACGAGACGCCGGAGTGCGAGAAGGCGGTCTATTTCGGCGCGGCGCGGGCCAGGGCCACGGGCTCCATGCTGACCATGCTCTACGTGGTGGAGCCGGAGGGATTCGCCCACTGGCTGGCGGTGGAGGAGAGGGCCCGCGAGGAGGGCGAGCAGAAAGCGCGCGCCCTGTTCCGCCTCTACCGCAAGAAGCTCGACAAATGGGGTTTTGGCGATCTGCCGGTGGAGGAGGTCATCCGCCATGGCGGCAAATGCGAGCAGCTGGCGGAGCTGG
>JALSNA010000405.1 GCA_026987255.1 Hyphomicrobiales bacterium
TTGCGCGGGCATCTCCTTGGCGGCTTTCCGTGGAATCTCCCCGCCCATGCCACCATCTCCTCGGCGCCTCTCATGCAGATGGCCGCTTTGTTGGGCATTTATGGTGTGTCCTTTCTGGTCATCCTGTGGACGGCCGCCCCGGCCCTGCTGGCGGATGAGCCCGCCTCGGCCCGGCAATGGCGCGCCCGCCTCGTGACGCTGGGCGCAATCGCGGCAACCTTGCTGGCCGCCGCCGGATATGGCCACTGGCGGCTCGCCATGGCCGGGCCGGGGGCAGGGCAGGGCCTTTTGGTGCGCCTGGTGCAGCCCGCCATCCCCCAAAGGGAGAAATGGAAGCCGCAAAACCGCGACCGCATCTTCCGCCTCCTGCTCGCCCTGAGCGCCGGGAAGGTCAGGGGGAAAAAGCAGCCGCGCGTCATCATCTGGCCAGAGAGCGCGGTGCCCTTCCTGCTCGATGAAAGCCCTCTGGCCCGGCGCGCCATTGCCGATATGCTCAAACCCGGCCAGGTGCTCGTCACCGGCGCCTTGCGCCGCGCCGCCACAACCGGCCCCGGCGCCCGCCAGCTTTACAACTCCATCCTGGCGCTGGATGACGAGGGCCGCATCATCGCCATCTATGACAAGCGCAAGCTGGTGCCCTTCGGCGAATATCTGCCCCTGGCGGGCATCCTGGAGCCCCTGGGGGTGCGCCGCCTGGTGAATCTCCCCGGCGGCTTTCTCACCGGAAAAGGCGATGGCCTCATGCGCCTGCCCGGCCTGCCCCCCGCCGAAGGGCTGATCTGTTACGAGGCCATTTTCCCCGCCCTTGCCAGCCGCAAGGGTGGGGCCCGCTGGCTCCTCAACGTCACCAACGACGGCTGGTTCGGCCGCTCCTTCGGTCCCTGGCAGCATCTGGCCGCGGCCCGCTTTCGCGCCATCGAGCAGGGCCTGCCCATGGCGCGGGTGGCCAATACCGGCATCTCCGCCCTCATCGGTCCGGCCGGGAGGGTGCGCGCCAGCCTCGGATTGTTCAGGCGCGGTGTGCTCGATGTCCGGCTGCCGCCCCCTTGGCCCGCCCCGCCCTTTGCCCGTTTCGGCCATCTGCCGGCCATCGTGCTTTTGCTGCTGGCCGCCCTTGCATCCGCAATCTGGCGCAATCGCGAGGCGAACTGATTATGAAAACTCACTTTTCCTGTGTGCCAAGGACAGGAAAAGGTATTTTTTCAATATCATTGCAGTCTTTTTACCCGGCGGGATGTTTACAGGGCACAAGCCCGTGTCATATATGGTTGATTGCGCATATTCCCTGGGGGTGTGCGGTGCATACGATTCGTTCGTGCAAGGAATTCAGGAACCTGATCAGACCGGGGGCATACGGTCTGAGGACAAAATGGCAAAAAAAGAACCGAATCCCATCGATGTGCATGTCGGCAACCGCGTTCGCATGCGCCGCATGCTCGTAGGCATGAGCCAGGAAAAACTGGGCGCCCAGCTCGGTCTGACCTTCCAGCAGATTCAGAAATATGAAAAGGGCGCCAACCGCATCTCCGCATCCCGCCTTTACCAGATTTCACAGATTCTCGGCGTGCCGGTGCAGTTCTTCTTCGAGGACCTGCCCCAGAAGGTCAAGGATGACAATTCCGGAGGCTTTGAAGAACCGGCCGGCGAACATGATGCCATCATGGATTTTCTGACCTCTTCGGAAGGTTTGCAGTTAAACCG
>JALSNA010000406.1 GCA_026987255.1 Hyphomicrobiales bacterium
CCGCGCAGGAGGGCCAATACCATGCCCACATCCGGCCCATCGCCCATGTCGCCGATCTTGCCGCCCTCATCGCCGGGGGCGCTTGCGATGCGCAACGATCCACATGAGCAAAGCGGGGAAAATAAAAACCTTTTCCGCAAGCGCGCGCCCTTATATATTCGCCCCATCTTGAGGCCCCGCCACCTTCGGGAACAGGCCGGGGCGATGAGAGCACAAGGAGCCAGCGGACCGCATGCCTTTTCAATATCTCGACATAGCGCTCGCCATCATCATGGTCATCTCCGGCCTCTTTGCCATGATGCGCGGCTTCACCCGCGAGGTGCTTTCCCTGCTGGCCTGGGCCGCCGCCGGTCTGGCCGCCTGGTGGGCCATCAACAATCCGGCCCTGAAGGATTTCGCCATGCAATACATCCAGCAGGAAAAGGCCGCCGTCATCGCCGTCGGCGTGGCGGTCTTCCTGCTCGTGCTCATCGTCATGTCGATCATCTCCGTGCGCCTGGGCGACATGGTGCTGGATTCCGCCGCCGGCGCATTCGACCGCACCCTGGGGTTGTTCTATGGCCTGGCGCGCGGCCTGCTGCTGGTGGTCATCGCCTACATGTTCTATGTCTGGCTGGTGCCGCCGCAAAAGCACGAGGACTGGGTGCGCAACGCCCGCTCCTTGCCGCTCATCCGCAGCAGCGCCAAGGCCCTGACGGATTTCATGCCGCCCGACATCGCCCAGGTCATTTCCGGCAAGCTCGGCGCCAGCCAGGAGGCCGCCCCGGGTGGCGCGGATGCCAAGGGGCCGGCCTATGGCAGGGGCGACAAATCGCGGCTGGACAATCTCATCGAAAGCCAGCAGAACAAGGCCCCGGCAGGCTCCCAGTGAGACGGCCCGGCGCAACTTCTGGCGGAAAAGGCAGCCATGAACGCACCTTTTGACTTCGATTTCGATGGCGATCTGCTGCGCGAGGAGTGCGGCGTTTTCGGCATCTGGAACAACCCGGATGCCGCCGCCATGACCGCCCTTGGCCTGCATGCCCTGCAGCACCGCGGCCAGGAGGCGGCCGGCATCTGCGCCTATGATGGCCACCAGTTCAACCTCGAGCGCCGCCTTGGCCTGGTTGGCGATCATTTCACCAAGCAGGACACGATTGCCCGCCTTGCCGGACAGGCGGCCATCGGCCATGTGCGCTATTCCACCACCGGCGGCTCCACCGTGCTGCGCAATGTCCAGCCCATGTTCGCCGAGCTGGAATCGGGCGGCTTCGCCATTGCCCACAACGGCAACCTGACCAATGGCTTGACCTTGCGCCACGAGCTGATCCGCTCCGGGGCCATCTTCCAGTCCACCTCCGATACCGAGGTGGTGCAGCATCTGGTGGCCCGCTCGCCGCACCGGCGCATGGTGGAGAAATACATCGATGCCCTGCGCCAGATCGAGGGCGGCTATGCCTTCGTCACCCTCACCAACAAGAAACTCATCGGCGCGCGCGATCCTCTTGGCATCCGCCCGCTGGTGCTCGGCAGGCTGAAGGACAGCTGGATCCTGGCTTCCGAGACCTGCGCGCTGGATATCATCGGGGCGCAGTTCATCCGCGAGATCGACAACGGCGAGGTCATTGTCATAGACGAAAACGGGGTGGAATCCTTCCACCCCTTCGCGGAGCGCAAGCCGCGTCCCTGCATCTTCGAATATATCTATTTCGCCCGCCCC
>JALSNA010000407.1 GCA_026987255.1 Hyphomicrobiales bacterium
TGTGCCGCCACCTGCGACCAGCCCCCCGGCGTTGCCCCCAGATCGATGATGCGCCCGCCGGGGCGCAGAATATGGAACTTGTCATCGATGCCGATGAGCTTGAAGGCCGCCCGCGAGCGGTATCCGCGCCTTTTCGCCTCCTGCACGAAGGGATCGTTGAGCTGCCGTTGCAGCCAGCGCACCTGCGAGGTGGTCCTGCCGCGCGCCTTCTTCACCCGCACCTTGAGCTTGCGCGCTCCGCGCCCGGAGGATGTGCGGCTGTGGACAGATGAGCGGGGTCTACGCGGGCCGGCCATAGGTGCCATCCTCCATCATCAGTTCCGTCAGGATGCCCTCGCGCAGTCCCCGGTCGGCCACCCGGATGCGGCTGGCCGGCCAGATGGCGGTAATCTCCTCCAGGATGGCGCACCCGGCCACCACCAGATCGGCCCGCTCGCGGCCAATGCAGCCATTGGCCGCCCGCTCGCGCAAGGGCATGCGCCGCAGCTCCTCGGAAACTTTCTCCACCACCGAACGCTCCAGCCAGCAGCCATCCACCTTGGAGCGGTCATAACGGCGCAGGCCCAGCGACACGCCGGAAATGGTGGTCACCGTGCCCGATGTCCCCAGCAGGTGATCGGGCAGCGCCGGCGCGCCCTTTTCCCGCAACCGCCGCGCAAACTCCATCAGTGCCGGGCGCACATGCGCCCGCATGGCCGCATAGGCCTCCCGTGACACCCGCGCCCCGCCATATTTCTCCGCCAGCGTGACCACCCCCGCCGGGATGGAGGTCCAGTCCACCGCCTGGCGCGCCCCGCCGCGGATGCGCAACCACATGAGCTCCGAAGAGCCGCCGCCAATGTCGAAAACCAGCACCTCGCGCGCATCCTCCGCGATCAGCGGACACGATCCGGAGGCTGCCAGCCGCGCTTCGGTCTGCGCATCGACTATCTCCAGCGCAAGGCCCAGATCCTCGGCCACCCTGTCGATGAAGGCCGCGCCATTGGATGCCGCCCGGCACGCCTGGGTGGCGATCAGCCGCGCCCGCCGCACCCGCCACCAGCGCAGCTTGTTGGCACAGATGCGCAGCGCCGCCAGGGTGCGCGCCTGGGCAGCTTCCGAAAGCCGCCCGCTCCTGGAGACTCCCTCCCCCAGCCGCACGATGCGCGAAAAGGCGTCCACCACCTCGAACCCGTGCTCCGAGGGCGCGGCCAGCAGCAGGCGGCAGTTGTTGGTGCCCAGATCGAGCGCCCCATAGACCGGCCGCCCCGAATCGCGCAGGGCCAGAAGACGGCGCGCGCCGAGAACCTTGTGCGCCGCCGCATCAGTGCCCGCCCGAGTGCCGCCAGCATCAACGGGCGGCTCCTTTTTCCGGGGCCTTGCCGGCCGGCTCCGCCCATGGCGCCCATGGGCGGATGCGCTCCTGCCCCTTCCGGCAGCCCCCTTCTTGCGCGGGCCCGGCCCGCGGCGTCCCGAGACTGTCAAATTCACCTGTCCCGCACGGTATCCGCGACCACCCGCCGCGCCGGGCCTTGCCCATCACAAGCAGACCGCGCAGGCAATGGCATCCGCAAGGATCCATGCTGAAATTCATTCCTGTTGCCGCCATCATACCAAGCTTTGGCGCGCGGGAAAAGCATCCTGCCGCCGTTAACAACTTTTTATCGCCTTGAGATGTAATCTGCCCTCATTGGGAGAAACAGGCATGCGCAC
>JALSNA010000408.1 GCA_026987255.1 Hyphomicrobiales bacterium
CAATGTCGGGCCCATGGCGGCATCAACCGCCTCCCGGGCCAGCTCGAACTCCTCGCGGGTGAACATGGCATATCCTTCGCGCAAAGTGGACACTTCAGCTATCCACATGCGCCCCCATGCCATCCCCCGTCAACCCCTCCGGCACAAACGCCATTTGCACCGCGCCCCTTGCACATCCGGGAGACAAATCCCGCCTTGCAAAGGCTTGATTGTTCTTGTATTGTTCCGTTCGTTGGAAACAGCAGGAATGATACCCATGGCGCGGGCCAAGACGCACTTCGTCTGCCAGGCATGTGGCGCCCTGAGCCATCGCTGGGCCGGGCGCTGCGAATCGTGCGGCGAATGGAACACCATCACCGAGGAGGCCGCCGAGCAGCCCGTCTCCGGCGCAAGAGGCGCGCGCCTGCCCAAGGGGCGCAAGCTGAAGCTTGCCAGCCTCGATGGCGACGAAACCCCGCCGCCGCGCCTGTGCTCGGACATCGAGGAGCTGGACCGGGTGGCCGGCGGCGGGCTGGTGCCCGGCTCGGCCATCCTGGTGGGTGGCGATCCGGGCATCGGCAAGTCCACCCTCATGCTCCAGGCCCTGGCGCGCATGGCCGCGCAAGGCAGGCGCTGCGTCTATGTCTCCGGCGAGGAGGCCATTGCCCAGATCCGCCTGCGGGCGCAACGGCTGGGGCTGGAAAAGGCCCCCCTTCTGCTGGCCGCCGAAACCAATGTCTCGGACATCATCGCCTCCTTGCAGGATGAAAAGCCCGATGTCGTGGTCATCGATTCCATCCAGACCCTGTGGTCACCGGTCATCGATTCAGCCCCCGGAACGGTGAGCCAGTTGCGCGCCGGCACCGAAAGCCTCATCCGTTTCGCCAAGAAAAGCGGCGCCGTCATGCTGTTCATCGGCCATGTCACCAAGGAGGGCCAGATCGCAGGGCCGAGAGTCGTCGAGCACATGGTGGACGCGGTGCTCTACTTCGAGGGCGGCAACAGCCATCATTACCGCATCCTGCGGGCCGTCAAGAACCGCTTCGGCCCGACCGGCGAGATCGGCGTCTTCGAAATGGCCGGCAGCGGCCTGATCGAGGTGGAGAACCCCTCCTTGCTGTTCATGGGAGATGCCGAAGAACGCACTCCGGGTGCGGCCGTCTTTGCCGGCATGGAAGGGGCGCGCCCGCTGCTGGTGGAGGTGCAGGCCCTGGCCGCCCCTTCGGCCCTGGGCACGCCGCGCCGCGCCGTGGTCGGCTGGGATTCGGCCCGCCTGGCCATGGTGCTGGCGGTGCTGGAGACCTGCGCGGGCGTGCGCATCGGTGGTCATGACATCTACCTGAACATCGCCGGAGGCCTGCGGGTGCGCGAACCGGCTGCCGATCTGGCGGCGGCCGCCGCCCTGGTCTCCTCCCTGACCGGCAATCCCTTGCCCGCGCGCACCGCCGTGTTCGGCGAGATCGCCCTGTCCGGTGTCATCCGCCCGGTCGCCCAGCTCGATCAGCGCATCAAGGAGGCCCGCAAGCTCGGCTTCGAGACCATCATCACCGCCGCTCCCGCGCAGCAGGGCCAATACCATGCCCACATCCGGCCCATCGCCCATGTCGCCGATCTTGCCGCCCTCATCGCCGGGGGCGCTTGCGATGCGCAACGATCCACATGAGCAAAGCGGGGAAAATAAAAAACCTTTTCCGCAAG
>JALSNA010000409.1 GCA_026987255.1 Hyphomicrobiales bacterium
GGGCGCGGCTATGACTGGCGCGGCCTGCGCGCCGGGATGCTGGCGGCCATCTCCCTGCCCGGTCTGGTCATGGCCTTTTCCTTCCTCGGCTTTGGCGCCCTGGTGCATTCGGAGAACTTTCCCCTTACCGCCGGATTGGTCAGCGTGCCGGTCATCTGGGCCCTGCCCGGACAGGTGGTCTTTCTCGACGCCTGGAGCCACGGCCTCTCCTTGCTGCTCATCGCCCTTGGGGTGACGCTCACCGCCGTGCGCCTTCTGCCCATGGTGGTGCTGGTGCTCTCCCGCGCCCGCCTGGAGGGGGCGCCGCGCTGGCCGGAATACATGGCCGCCCATTTCATCGCCGCCACCGTCTGGGTCATGACGGAGATGCATTTCGATGGATTGCCGCGCCCGGCGCGTCTGCCCTGGGTCATCGGCCTGGGCACGGCCCTGGTGGCGGCCATGACTCTCATGACCGCGGCCGGTTATGCCCTCACCGGCCTTTTGCCCGCGCCGGTCTCCGTCACCCTGGTGTTCTTCACCCCGGTCTTTTTTCTCCTTGCCCTGCTGGATGGGGCCAGGGTGCCCATGGACTGGCTGGCCATCGCCGCCGGCGCCATCATCGGCCCCTTGACCCATCTGGCCTGGCCGGGGCTCGATCTGCTCATCGCCGGAATCATCGGCGGCAGTGGCGCTTTCGCCCTGGGGCTTTGGTGGAGGCGGCGGCCATGAGCCATGCGGATGCAGGCATTTATCTTGCCCTGCTGATCGCCGGGCTGGCCGTCACCTATGTCTGGCGGCTGGCCGGGGTGGTGCTGGTCCGGCGCATCGATCCGCACAGCCCCATCCTGCAATGGGTGCGCGCCGTGGCCACCGCCCTGGTGGCTGCCCTGGTGGCGCGCATGATCTTCTTTCCCACCGGCCTGCTGGCCCATACCGGCCTGCCCGCACGCCTGACGGCCATGGCCTGCGGCATTTTGGTCTGGCGCCTTGCCGCACGGCGCATCGAAGCTGGCGTCGCCGCCGCCGTTGCCGCCTTCTTGATCCTCCAGGCGCTCGGGAGCCTTTGAAAAACGCTTGCGCCTCCATCCTCACTCCTGCCAACCACCCAATCATGGGACACGACGGGGCAGGGGCGAGGATGGTCTTTAGGGTCAGGACCCATAAATTTGAATGGCATTTGCAAGATTCATGCTTCATCCCGGAGCCTTTTCGCCCTTGCCAATACCTTCAAGTATTGCCTGCGGACGAAAAGATACCGGGATTTTGCCTGAATCCTGCATCTGCCATCCCTCTTTATGAGTCCTGACCCTAAGACAGATAATGGAGATGCCAGCTCTTCTCCTGGCTGGCGTGCTGTGGTGTTAACCTTTTGTTAACCATATTGGAAAAGAAAGACGGCGGGGAGAGTTAACGCAAGGGGATGGGGGTCATTCATTGCCAGCATCTGGGGCAGCTCCAAAAAACGCTCGCGCGTCCATCCTCGCTTCCCGCCAACCCCCCAATAATGGGACTCTACGGATGGTTGGCGGGAGGCAGCCCCCTTAAGCCTTATTTAACAAAACCCGGACAACTATTCATTCATGGTCAAGCGTTCAATTCCAGGGGGACATGTCCATGTTCATGATTGCCGCCTTTGCCGCCGCCGTCATCGTCATTTTCGCCATTCACGTCATCGTCCTGCGCAAGGCAGTCAA
>JALSNA010000410.1 GCA_026987255.1 Hyphomicrobiales bacterium
CCTGCTGGAACTCTACGCCCGCCGCCGCCTGGCCCGCGGCCACGCCTTCGCTCCCGACACTGACTGGCAGCGCGAACTGGAGGCCAGTTTCCCCTACTTGGAAACCGAAGACCAGCGCAAGGCCATCGCCGCGGTGAAGCGCGACATGGAAAGCCCCCGTCCGATGGACCGCCTGATTTGCGGCGACGTCGGCTATGGCAAAACCGAGGTCGCCCTGCGCGCCGCCTTCAAGGCCGTGCTGGACGGCAAACAGGTCGCCATGCTGGTGCCCACCACCGTGCTCGCCCAGCAGCACTTCCGCACCTTCCGCCGCCGTCTCGCGCCCTTCCCCGTGGAAGTGGAGATGCTCTCCCGCTTCCGCACCCCCGCCGAGCAGCGCGAGATTCTGCACCGCCTGGCCGAAGGGCAGATCGACATCATCATCGGCACCCACCGCCTGCTTTCCAGCGACGTACGGTTCAAAGACCTCGGCCTGGTCATCATCGACGAAGAGCAACGCTTCGGCGTGGCACATAAGGAGCACTTCAAGCGCCTGCGCACCGCCGTGGATGTGCTCACCCTGACCGCCACGCCCATCCCCCGCACCCTCTACATGGCGCTGACCGGCGTGCGCGACATCTCGGTGATCGAAACGCCGCCCGCCGAGCGCCTGCCGGTGATCACCCACGTCGGCCCCTACGACCCCGAAGTGGTGCGCCGCGCCATCCTGCGGGAACTCGACCGCGGCGGGCAGGTGTTCTTCGTCCACAACCGGGTGCAGACCATCGACGCCATGCGCCGCCACTTAGAGCGCCTGGTGCCGGAAGCGCGCATCGCCGTGGGGCACGGCCAGATGCCCGAAAAGGAACTCGCCCAGGTGATGGAAGCCTTTGCCAACGGCGAGGTGGATGTGTTGCTGAGCACCACGATCATCGAATCGGGGCTGGATTTCCCCAACGCCAACACCCTGATTGTGGACCGCGCCGACGCTTTCGGCCTGGCGCAACTCTACCAATTGCGCGGGCGGGTGGGGCGCGGCCCGGTGCAGGCTTACGCCTACTTCTTCCGCCACCGCAGCAAAGCGCCCACGCCGGAAGGCCGCCAGCGGCTGGAAATCCTGGCCGAGCACACGGCGCTGGGCGCGGGCTACACCATCGCGATGCGCGACCTGGAAATGCGCGGGGCAGGCGAAATCTTGGGCAGCCGCCAGCACGGCCACATGGCCGCGGTGGGCTTCCACCTTTACACGCGCCTGCTGGCCGAGGCCGTGCGCCGCCTGCGGGAAAGCCGCGGCCTGCCCGCGGAGGGCGGCTTTGGGGCTGCCGAGGCCGCCTTGGCCGCCATGCCCAGCCCGGTGAGCGTGGAACTGCCCCTGGAAATCGGCTTCCCGCCCGAATACATCCCCGACGAGGACACCCGCCTGGCGCTCTACCGCCGGTTGGCCGAAATTCGCGACCCTGCCGCCCTGGAAGAGGTGGCCGCCGAACTGCGCGACCGCTTTGGGCCGCTGCCGCCGCCCGCCGAAAACCTGCTCTACCAGATGCGGGTGAAGATTTGGGCCGAGCGCGCAGGCATCGCCGCGGTGCGGGTGGAAAGCGGCCAGGTGGTGCTCCAACCACCGCCCGCTCCGGCAGGGGAAAAAGCCCACCTGCGCCCTCTGTCGCCGCCCTGGCGCACCGGCAAACGGGCTTACTGGC
>JALSNA010000411.1 GCA_026987255.1 Hyphomicrobiales bacterium
GGACATCGTCCACCGGCTCCAGGCGGATTTCGCCCCGCGCACCGGTGGTGACGGCGCGGTAGAAGCAGCTCCTGCGGCCGGTGTGGCAGGCCGCGCCGCGGCCTTGCGGGATGACCTTCAGCCAGATAACGTCCTGATCGCAGTCGGTGCGCAGGGAGGTGACCTTGAGGGTTTCGCCGGAGGTTTCGCCCTTGCGCCACAGCTTGCGGCGCGAGCGCGAATAGAAGGTGGCCAGGCCATCGGCAATGGTGCGCGCCAGGGCCTCCTCGTTCATCCAGGCGAACATGAGCACATCGCCGCCTTCCGCATCGGTGACGATGGCCGGAATCAGGCCATTGGCATCGAATTTCGGGGCGAATAGCGCACCTTCCTCGATGTCTTCATGGCTGCCGCGGGGGGAAAAGGGGCTGCTCATCCGCTTGGTCTGCGCTACAGGGAGAAGGGTTCGGAAGGGGTGCGCACCAGTTCCATGAAGCGCACCTGCAGGGCCGCATCGTCCTTGAACTCGCCGAGGAACTGGGTGGTGACGGTGGCCACGTTGCGCTTTTCCACCCCGCGCAGGGACATGCACATGTGCACCGCCTCGATGAAGACGGCGACGCCGCGCGGCTTGAGCTTCTGGTCTATGGCATAAGCGATCTGGGCGGTCATGGTCTCCTGGGTCTGCAGGCGCTTGGCGAAAATGTCCACCACGCGCGCCAGCTTGGAGATGCCGACCACCTTGTCATCGGGCAGATAGGCCACATGGGCGCGGCCGATGAAGGGCACCATGTGATGTTCGCAATGGGAGGCGAACTCGATATCGCGCAGAAGGACGATGTCGTCATAGCCGCCGACATCGGAAAAGGTGCGCGACAGGGCCTGGCGCGGATCCTCGTCATAACCGGCGTAGAACTCGCGGAAGGCCTTGATGACGCGCTTGGGCGTGTCCTTGAGACCCTCGCGGTCCGGATCGTCGCCGGCCCAGGCCAGCAGGGTGCGCACGGCGGCCTTGGCCTCCTCTTCGCTGGGGCGGGGAAGATCGGGGCCCTTGCCGATGTCGGGGAGCGTCTTGCTGGCTTTGTTCATGATGTTCCAGTGCCTTGAAATGGGCATGAGCATGCGCCCCTTTTTTCCCGAGGGCGGATGCGGTATGCCGGAGTGAGCGGTCTTTCGGGATCCTGTCTAGTCAGCCAAGGGCGGCAAGGTCAAGCCCTCACGCCTCGGGAGCGGGCCAAATGGCGGAAATCTCCTTGGGGTGCTGCACGCCCGTCTTGTGCGCCTGAGAGACTTCGTGGGAATGTGCCTCCTGGCCTGTCACAGGGGCAGGCGGTTTTTCAAGGTGTGCCAATGACAAACAGGGAACAGATGGGCAAGGCCATGGAAATCGCCTTCATCGCTTCCGATGCCCCGGAAGCGCAGGCCGCCAAGCTGGAGCTCGAGCAGCGCTATGATTCCACCTCGCCGGAGGAGGCGGACATCATCGTGGCCCTGGGCGGCGACGGGCTGATGCTGCGCACCATGCACCGGGTGCTGTCCACGGACAAGCGCATCTTCGGTATGAACCGCGGCTCGGTGGGCTTTCTGATGAACGACTATTCGGCAGAAAACCTGCTGGGGCGGCTGGCCGAGGCGGAGGTGACGGAAATCCATCCATTGCGCATGGTGGCCCAGGACATTCATGGCCACGAGCACG
>JALSNA010000412.1 GCA_026987255.1 Hyphomicrobiales bacterium
GTTGGCGCCGGGCGCATACCAGAAATCCCCGGCCGCCTCGTCGGCAAAGCGCGCAATGGCCGCATCCGCCAGCTCCTGCGCGTGATCGAGCCATGTGTCCTTTCCGCTCAGGTCGTATAGCGCGATCATCCCTTTGGCCAGAAAGGCGTAATCATCCAGCATGGCCGGCAGGTGCGGCGCGCCATCGTACCAGGCCCGCCGCAGGGAGCCATCCTTGCCGCGCAGGTTGCTCCAGATGAAATCCGCCGCATCCGCCGCCGCCTTGCCATAGGCCGGGACACCGAGCAGCCGGGAGGCCTCGGCCAGACTGGCGATCATCAACCCGTTCCAGGCAGTGATGATCTTGTCATCGCGGCGCGGGGCGATGCGTTTCTTGCGCGCCTTGGCGAGTTTTTGCACGATGGCCGCAAGGCGGGCCAAGTCCTGCGCCCTGGCCTCCTGCAGGTTGGGGATGATCTTGCCGGCCAGCTCGCCATAGGGAACGGCGCCGAATACGGAGATGGCGAATTGCGCATCCTCATCCCCCAGGACGGCGCGCAACTGTGCCTTGCTCCAGACGTAATATGCCCCTTCCGCCCCCTCGCTGTCGGCATCGCGGGCCGAATAAAACCCGCCCTCGTCAGCGCGCAGATCATCGAGAACATAGGCCAAGGTTTTGCGTGCGGCTCTTGCATGAAGGGCATCCCCCGTGATCCGCCAGCCCTGCATGAAGGCGGCGCTCATCAGCGCCTGGGTATGGAGCATCTTCTCGAAATGCGGCAGGTTCCATTGCCCGTCCACCGCATAGCGGTGAAGGCCCCCGGCGAGCTGGTCCATGACGCCGCCGCGCGCAATCTGCGTCAAGGTGTTGGCCAGCGCCTCGCGCGCCCGGCCATCGCCGTCCATCAGCGCCACCCTGGCCAGCAGCATGAGCACCGGCTGGCGGAAGAACTTCGGCCCCGTTCCCAGCCCGCCATGAAAGGGATCGAAGCGGCCGGCCAGGGCATCGGCCATGGCGCGCAGCCTTTGCGCCGTCAGCATGGGGGCTGATTGCCGCTTCGCCAGGTAGTTCGCCAAAAGGGTGGAGATGCGCTCCGCTTCGGCGCGGATGCCCGCTGCGTCCTCCCGCCATTGCCGCGCCACGGCGCGGGCGATTTTCAGCATCCTGGAGGCGGGCACATAGCCGTGGGCAAAGAAGGGCTGCAAGTGTGGCGTCAAGAACAGGTTGTTGGGCCACCCGCCACGGCCCGTCAGCGCCTCGGTGGCCAGCATGTAGGTTTCGTCCACATCGGGGCGGCGCTCGCGGTCCACCAGGATGGGGATGAAGTGGGCATTGATGAAGGCCGCCACTTCGGGGTTCATGAAATTGGTCTCTTCCATGACATGGCACCAGTGGCAGGCCATGTAGCCGATGGACAGAAAGATGGGCTTGTTGCTTTTTTGCGCCTCGGCGAAGGCCGCCTTGCCCCAGGTGCGCCAGGCCACCAGATTGTCCGCATGCTGGCGCAAATAGGGCGATGGCGCATTGGCCAGAGCCGCCGCCGCAGCCCGCGCCTGCCGCCCCTGCGCCTGTCCCGCGGCCAGCACGAACGCCAGGGCGGCCACGATGCGCAATATCCTGCCGGTGGAGGTCATGTTCATCCCTTTCATCGCTGTTACAGCAACCAGGCCCGCGCCCCTCCCGGACGCCTCGCC
>JALSNA010000413.1 GCA_026987255.1 Hyphomicrobiales bacterium
GATCGCTGCGGTCAAATTCATCACGCTGGCAGCAATTTTCGCCAGCGCCGGTGCGACCTGGCAAACGTCAACAGACCCTAGGGTCAGGACCCATAAATTTGCACGGCATCTGCAGGATTTATGCTGCATATCAGCGTCCTTTCGCCCTTGCCAATACCTTCAGGTATTGCCTGCGGACGAAAGAAAGCTGATATTTTGCCTAAATCCTGCATCTGCCATCCCTCTTTATGAGTCCTGACCCTAGCCCAGACGGGGTGTCTTCACAAGCGTGTGATACTCTCCATAGCTCATTTCGCCCCGAACAGGCGGCGCAGAAACGATGGATTTGCCTGTTCTTGCGCATGCCCGGGGAGCCTTCCGGGCTCTTCGGCAGCCAATTGCGGGGGCATGGACGAGATGGTCCAGCGCGGGCTGACCGCGCCGCCGCAACCGCAGGCGGAGCCCATCTTGCGCGGATCGAAAATCTTCAGGAATGTGGGGTTTTCCTTGTCGTCCACATAGAGAAAACCGCAATAGTCCTCGCGGTGCCGCTTGCGCAGGAACTCCTCCGTGGTTTTCAAAAAGGCCAGGAAATCCTCTGGCGGCATGGGGGCTCCGGGCAGCTCCCTGCTCCTGAAGTCGCGCACATACCAGCCTTGCGGGCGCGCCGCCAGGGCGGCCCAGATGGCCTCGAACTGCGGCCATTGCAAAATGCCGGAGAGCTTGCCGCCAAAAATCTCGTCATAGGTGGCTGTCATGGGCATGTCTTTCCCAGGTTTTCTTGATCCATATCATAAATGAAAAAGGCCCCGGCGCAAGCCGGAGGCCTGTCATGATTGCGTGATCTGCCGGCGGATCGCGGCTTACTTGAAGCCCAGCTTCTTGAGGATTTTGGTCAGCGGGCAAAAGCCGGTAAGGCCGGCCTGGAAGAGATTGAGGCCGACGAAGGCAGTGAACCACAGCCAGGAGGGCTGGCTGATGTCGATCTGGCCGAAGGCATGGGCCAGGGCGAGGCTGATGAGAATGAAGAGCCCGGCGAGGGTCATGGTCAGGCCTTGAGCGGTCATGTGCTGTCTCCTTGTGATCTTTGCGGAACGGACCGCGCCAGGGCGGCCGCATGGGTATCTCCATCAACTGTCCCCATCCTCATCCCCTGCCAACCACCCATAGTGTCCCGTGACCCAGGTGGTTGGCAGGGGTGAGGATGGACATGCAAGCGTTTTTCAAGACTCCCGCATGTCTTTTCCCGGTTTCAAATGGACAATTTCGCGCCGATGTTCAAGCCTCCTTATCAGGCGGCGCGGCAGGGAACGGGGCGGCCGAGCTTGTCCTGGAGGCGCCGGCGGTCGGCGGCATAGAGGCCCTTGTCCTTGAGACCTTCCAGCACCGTGATGAGGGTCTGCATTTTCCAATCCTGCATGGCCTCGTCGAGCCGGTAATGAATCCACTGGGCCTGGCGGCGCATGGTGACCAGGCCGGCATCGCGCAGCCAGGCCAGATGGCGCGAGATCTTGGGCTGGGAAAGCTCCAGGGCATCCACCATGTGACAGACCGGCAGCTCATGGGCGCAGGCCAGCAGCATGATGATGCGCAAGCGCGTCTCGTCGCTCAGGGACTGGAAAAAGACAGCATCATCCATGCCCATTCTATGAGTGCTTTTGAATATGAGGTCAAGCATATATGCGAAAGGGC
>JALSNA010000414.1 GCA_026987255.1 Hyphomicrobiales bacterium
GGCGCTTTCCGGGATGATCTGAAGGGTGGCGGCCAATTGCGCCTTGTCGGTGATTACCGCCGGAATGGCTCCGAAGGACAGGGGTATGGATTTCACCTCGGCGGCGCTGACGCCATAATGGGTGAAGAGGAAAATTGCGGCATTCAGAATGATGATGGCGCCGGTGACGGCCTGAAAGCGGATCACCTTCAAAGGCGCGCTGTCATGAAGCGGCAGAAACATGCTCAGTCTTTCCTGTTGCGGCCTGCGCCCGGCGTCCACAGGACATCGCCGCCGGTGATCGCATTGGCGCTGCGCGCGGCGACGAAGAGATAATCGGACAGGCGGTTCAGATAGGCAAGGGCTTGCGGATTTATCCTTTCTCCCTCCATGGCCGCCAGGGCCGAAAGGGCGCGCTCGGCGCGGCGGGTCACGGCGCGCGCCACATGCAGATGCGCCGCGCAGGGCGATCCGGCGGGCAGCACGAAGGAGCGCAAGGGCGAAAGATGGGCATTCAGGGCATCGATGCGCCGCTCCAGCCAGGCGGTCTGATCCGCGGTAATCCGCAAGGCATCCCTTGTGCCCATGTCGGGGGTGGCGATATCGGCGCCGAGATCGAACAGGTCATTCTGGATGTTTTCCAGATCCCCGTCCATGGTGGCCAGATCGCTGCGGCCCAGGTGGACGCGGGCCACGCCGATGAAGGAGCTGGCCTCGTCCACCTCGCCAATGACCGCAAGCCGCGGGTGATGTTTGTCCAGCCGCGAGCCATCCGCGAGGGCGGATTTGCCACAATCGCCGGTGCGGGTATAAATCCTGTTGAGCCTGACCATGCCGCATCTTTCCCTGTTTCCATCCGCAAAGCAAGCCACACAGGCGGGAGTTTTTCATGCCCAGACTTTTTACCGGATTGCAAATCCCGCCATCCATCGCCGCGCAACTGGCCCTTTTGCAGGGCGGCATTGACCGTGCCCGCTGGATCGCGCCGGAGGATTATCACATCACCTTGCGTTTCATTGGCGATGTGGAGCAGACCACCGCCCGGCAGGTGGAAGAGGCCCTGGAGCGCATTGCCCTGCCGGCTTTCTCTTTGCGCCTGTCCGGCCTGGGCTGGTTCGGCGGCGGCAGGCCCCATTCCGTGCATGCCCTGGTGGAGCCCAATGCGGCGCTCGAGGCCCTGCAGGGAGCCCATGAGCGGGCCTGCCGGGAGGCGGGGCTTGAGCCGGAGCGGCGCAAGTTCACGCCGCATGTGACCATTGCCCGCTGCCGGGGGGCGCGGCTGGCTGAGGTGCGCGATTTTGTGGCCGCCCATGGCCTGTTTGCCGCCGGGCCTTTCGCGGTGGATGACTTTGTCCTGTTTTCGGCCCGCCCCTCGCGCGGTGGCGGGCCCTATGTGGTGGAGCAAAGCTGGCCGCTGTTGCGCTGAAGGCATGGGTTTTTGTTTGTATGCGCAAAGGTGTTTGCGCGCCCGCTGCGGCATTTTTGCACGGAAGTGCGTCGCGCCGGCCCGCGCCCGGCATTTTTGCACGGAAGTGCATCGTTCCGGCCCACGCCCCCACCCAACCACCCAGATGATAGGCAAGGCGGTTGGGTGGGGGCATGGGCCTCTTTTTGCGCTGATGCGCGTCGTTCCGGCCCGCTCCCGCATTTTTGCACTGAAGTGCGTCGCTCCGGCCCG
>JALSNA010000415.1 GCA_026987255.1 Hyphomicrobiales bacterium
ACCGGCAGGTTCTTCAGCGCCGGAACGCCATCGATGTTCTGCTTGGTCTGTTCGCGGATCAGCCCGCCGATGACCAGGGTGCCGCCCGAGGGCAGCTCCACCGTGGTGGTGGTCGAGCGCTTCTCGAAGCCCGGCACCGAAAGTTCGCCCACCGGCATGGAATACTTGTTGCTGATCTCGCTGACCTCGGTGTTGAGCTTCAGCGAGATGCGCCCCTCGGAGAGCACCATGGGGGTGAAGCCCAGGGCCACGCCAAAGGGCTTCATGGTGTAGGCATAGGTGTGGGTGTCCGGATCGTAGGATGTGACCACGGGCACCTCGCCGCCGGCCAGGAACTTGGCCGGCTCGCCGGACACCGCGGTCAGCGTCGGCTCCGCCAGCAGGCGCATCAGGCCGTCGCGCTCCATGGCGCGCAGGACACCGGCCGTCTTGCCGCTCGCGGTGGTGGCGCCTATGCCCGGCCCGGCCAGCCCCAGATTGGCCAGGGAAGAGATGTTCGAGGTCACGCCGGAGCCCAAAGACTGGCCGAGGGAAAACGGGTTGGCCATGAGAACCTGGGTGGTGATGTTGCCCGCGGTGATGACCTTGTCCCAGTTGACGCCCAGCTGCTTGGCCACGTCGCGCTGCACCTCGGCGATCCTCACCTTGATGGTGACCTGATCCTTGCCGGCGATGGTCAGGGTATTGACGATCTGGTCCGCCTTGACATTGGCGAATTTCGCCGCCAGCTGCAGGGCCTTCTTGGCTTCACTTGCGGTCTTGGCGGTGCCGCGCAGGATCACCTTGTCGCCGATGACATCGACGGAGATTTTCGAACCCGGCAGGGTGCGCGAAAAGAGCTTCTGCAAGGACTTGGAATCCCTGGAAACCTCGATGTCCAGACCCAGGATCTGGTTGCCGGCGGCATCCAGGAAGTAGGCATTGGTCTGGCCGTTCTTGCGCGCAAAGATGTAGGCGGTGCGCTTGGAGCGGATGACGATGTCCGCAATGCCGGGATTGCCCACCAGGACATCCGCCGCATTGCGCGGCAGGCGCACGATGGTGGCCTTGTTCAGGCCGATGCGCAAGAAGCGCTGCATGGGCTGGGCCTGGGCTGTCCGGGTGTGCATGATGGGCATCGCAGGCGTCATGGCCAGCGCGCCGAGCGCCACCGTCAGAGCCATCGAGGAGGCCCGCAACAGGCCACGGGGCGATATGTTCGACTGGAAAGATTTCATGACTTTGACCCGTTCCTGAAAGTTAGTTGCTGACCTGGATTTTCGGCACGCCGTAGCGCAGGATCCTGACTTCGCCGCCGTTGGTCTTTGCGAATTTGGGCGACAGGCGCGGGCCTGCGTCACCCAGTTTGGTATCGCCCAGATCGGCCACCGAGCGCAGGGCGAGCGACAGCTGGCCCATGGATTCGGCCTTGGCGAGAATTTCCGCCTGCCTGGGCTCCAGCTCCAGCGTCGCGGTTCTGATGTCGCTGCTGGCGGCCTGGTCGTCGTTCTTGTTGTTCTGGTCGATGGCCAGAACGCGCACATTGCTGAGCACGACATCGGTGAGGGTGCGGTTTCCGACCTTGCGTGTCAGCAGGACATCGACCCGGTCATCTGTCTTGATGAAGCCGCCCGCCGCCGTGGTCACCGAGATGCCCACGGAAATGGCCCGCATGCCCTTGGGCAAAGTGGCCGCCAGGATGCCGCCCTTGGCCGCAACAAGTGCCTTCTTGGGGAAGAAGGGCTCTCCGGCATAGAGCCTGGCCAAGGTGCGCTTGCCGCTGTATTTTTCGATGGCGTCCGGATTGCTGTCCTTGGTGAGCATGTTTTCCGTCACCATTTTTTTCGGCCATGGCCGCCAGTCAAAATCTTCGGGAGCCAGCTTCATGCCCCTTTCGATATCCTTGACGACAACCAGGACATTTGCCTTTTGAACGGTGTCCTTGACCACGACCTGCGTTTGCGGCGTCTTTTGCGCCATCAGGCCTTTCATCAGCACAAGGGCTCCGCCAGAGGCGGCCACGGCCAGAACGAGAGCTATCAATCGGGTTTTGTTCATCGAACTTGTGTCCTGACAAATCTGGATCCAAAACTGCCGGGCAGTCATGCTCCGGTATGGATTCCGGTTTCATTTCAGGCATCAATGTGCGGCAAAATCCTCAAGGTATGGTTAACGGTCCTTGCAATATTTCGATCCTGTTTCATTTTTCGGAAACCATGTTTTTCAACCATCGGTGGCCCGCCCGCGGACATGCAAAAAGGGCCTCTCCACGGAAAGGCCCTTTGCCAGATCCACCCGGGTATGAGTGGGGCAAGTTTTCTCAACCGGCCAGAAAGGTGCGCCACCAGGTTTCGGGAATGGTCACCAGGGCGCCTGCCGCTATGGCCGCGCCATAGGGCAGATCGAGCTTCTTGTTGAGGATCTTGCGCACCACGCCCTCGGTGCCCCAGATGCCATGCTCCAGCTGCAGCGCCTGCCAGACCTTCATGATGATGGCCAGAAGACCGCCGAACAGGGTCGTATAGACGATATAGGTGCCCATCAGGGGCCACCAGCCGATCCACAGCGCCGCCGCCGCCAGCATCTTGGCGTCGCCGCCGCCAATGAGGCCAAAGGCGAAAAGCCCGAAGCACACCGCCAGCACGACGCCGAAGGCGGCCAGGTGCCAGCCCATGACATCCCAGGGCATGCCGGCGATGAAGGCCACCGGGAAGAAGGAGAGGAACATCAGGCCGGTCAGCCAGTTGGGGATCCGCATGGTGCGAAAGTCGCTGATCGCGGCATAGATGAGAAGAAAGGGAAAAATGCTGAAGACGAGCATGCTGGTCATGAAGGAAAGCCTCCGGGGCGGGCTTTTGCCCGGTTGTGTGAACATTCTGGCATGGGAGCATATGCGGACGGTGTAAAATCCCGGTTAACGCCCGCCTGCTGATGCACCTGCCCGTGCGCGCAATTAGCATCTTGCATCGCGCGGCGCTTTTCCCTATAAGCCCATGGTTCCGGCCCCGCCCGGCCGAACGGGCTGCCGTGGCGGGGGTTCATGCTTTCACGGTCCTTGTCCGGGGTATCCCGGCAAGGCGCATTCCAGGAGAAGCAAAATGCCCAAGATGAAGAACAAGGCCGCGGCCAAGAAGCGGTTCCGGTTCACGGCGAAAGGCAAGGTGCGCGGCACCCAGGCCGGCAAGCAGCACGGCATGATCAAGCGCACCAAGAAGCAGATCAGGAATCAGCGGGGCACCACCATCCTCGCCGATTCGGATGCCAGGATCGTCAAGAAGATCATGCCCTGCAGGTAATTTCCCTGCCCCTTACCGGAAAATAGGTTCACCACATTCAGGAGACCGCATCATGCCCCGCGCAGCCAAGGGCGGGCCTCGCGCCCGCGCCAGACACAAGAAAGTCATCCGCCAGGCCAAGGGCTATTATGGCGCCCGCAAGAACATCTACCGCGTTGCCGTGCAGGCGGTGGAGAAGGCCGGCCAGTATGCCTACCGTGACCGCCGCCGCCGCAAGCGCGCCTTCCGCGCCCTGTGGATCCAGCGCATCAATGCCGCATGCCGCGAGCTTGGCTTTACCTATGGCCGATTTATCAATGGGCTCGGCAAGGCAGGCATCGAGATCGACCGCAAGATGCTGGCCGATCTTGCCGTGCGTGAGCCCGAGGCCTTCAAGGCGCTCGTCGAGAAGGCCAGGGCGGCGCTGTCGTAAACCCTTTCAGGGCTTGCGGCGTCACCACGCACACCATTCAGACCAGCCAGGGCCGGGCCCTCTTGCCGCGGCGTTCTTGTCTCCTTTCCGGGCAAGGCGCGCAAGGCGGGGGCGGCCCTGTTTTTTTACCAGATGAAGGCACAAGACCATGAGCGATGCGGGCGAACTGCAAAAGCTGGAAGAGACCTTCCGGGCGGCCATAGAGGCGGCCAGCGATGAGGCGGCCCTGGAGGAGGTGCGGGTGCGCGCCCTGGGCAAGAAGGGCGAGATCAGCCAGCTCATGAAGGGGCTGGGCAAGCTCGATCCAGAGCAGCGCAAGGCGCGCGGGGCGGCGCTCAACCAGCTCAAGGGGCGCATCTCGGCGCTGCTCAACACCCGCCGCCAGGCGCTGCGCGACGCGGCCCTGGAAGAGCGGCTGAAGAGCGAGACCATCGATGTCACCCTGCCCGTCCGCCCACAGGCGCAAGGGGCGGTGCATCCGGTCTCGCATGTGTGGGAAGAGGTGGTGGAAATCTTCGCCGATCTGGGCTTTTCGGTCGCCGAGGGGCCGCACATCGAGACCGACTGGTACAATTTCGAGGCCCTCAACATTCCCCCCGAACACCCGGCGCGCCAGGAGCACGACACCTTCTATTTCCACAAGAAGGACGATGGCACCCGCCGCGTGCTGCGCACCCATACCTCGCCGGTGCAGATCCGCACCATGGAGAAGGGCGAATTGCCCATCCGCATCATCGCGCCGGGGCGCACCTTCCGCTGCGATTCGGATCAGACCCACACCCCCATGTTCCACCAGGTGGAGGCGCTGGTGCTCGATGACCATACCCACATGGGGCATCTGAAATGGACGCTGGAGGAGTTCTGCAAGGCCTTCTTCGAGACGGACAATGTCAAGATGCGCTTTCGCGCCTCGCATTTTCCCTTCACCGAGCCATCCATGGAGGTGGACATCAACTGCGCCTGGCAGGGCGGCCAGGTGAAGGTGGGCGAAGGCGATGACTGGCTGGAGATCCTGGGCTCCGGCATGGTGCATCCCAATGTCATCCGCGCCGGCGGCTTCGATCCGGACAAGGTGCAAGGCTATGCCTTCGGCATCGGCATCGACCGGCTGGCGATGCTGAAATACGGCATTCCCGACTTGCGCGCCTTCTTTGAATCCGATCTGCGCTGGTTGCGTCATTATGGTTTCCGGGCGCTGGACGTGCCCACGCTTGCCGGAGGGCTTTCCGCATGAAGTTCACCCTGAAATGGCTGAAGGAATATCTCGACACCGAAGCCTCCCTGGAGGAGATCGCCGATGCGCTCAATGTCATCGGCCTGGAGGTGGAGGAGATCGTCGACCCGGCCGCCGCCCTGAAGGATTTCAAGGTGGCGCGGGTGATCGAGGCGCGCCAGCACCCGGATGCCGACCGGCTGCGGGTGTGCCGGGTGGAGACGGCCGATGGCGAGGTGCAGGTGGTGTGCGGCGCGCCCAATGCGCGCACCGGCCTGGTGGGGGTCTTTGCCGCGCCGGGCACCCATGTGCCGGGCACCGGGCTGGATCTGAAGGTGGGCCGGATCCGCGGCGTGGAATCGGCCGGGATGCTGTGCTCGGAGCGCGAGCTGATGCTGTCCGACGATCACGAGGGGATCATCGAGCTGCCCGCCGGTACGCCCGTTGGGTTGCCCGCCGCCGAGGCGCTGGGGGTGGACGATCCGGTGATCGAGATCGCCATCACGCCCAACCGGCCCGATGCCCTGGGCGTTTATGGCATCGCGCGCGATCTGGCGGCGCGCGGGCTGGGAACCCTCAAGCCCATGCGGAGCGAGACCTTCCCCGGCGCCTATGCCTCGCCCATTTCGGTCAGCCTGCACGATACGGACAGGGGCATGAGCTGCCGGCAGTTCATGGGGCGGCATTTCCGGGGGGTGAAGAACGGCCCCTCGCCGCAATGGCTGCAAAGGCTGCTGCTGGCGGTGGGCCTGCGGCCCATCTCGGCGCTGGTGGACATTACCAATTTCATGACCATTGCCTACAACCGGCCGCTGCATGTCTTCGACGCCGCCAAGCTGCAAGGCAACATCCATGCGCGGCTGGCCAGGCCGGGAGAGACGGTGCTGGCGCTCGATGGCAAGGAATATGCCCTGGACGAGACCATGACGGTGATTGCCGATGAGGCGCGCGCGGTGGGCATCGCCGGGATCATCGGCGGCGAGGAGACCGGCTGCACCGAAGCGACCACGGAGGTCTTTCTGGAGGTGGCCTGGTTCGACCCCATCGCCGTGGCCACGGCGGGGCGCAAGCTCAACCTGATGAGCGAAGCGCGCTACCGTTTCGAGCGCGGTGCCGATCCGGCCTTCCTGCCCAGGGCGGTGGAGCTGGCCACGCAGCTCATTCTCGAATTGTGCGGCGGCGAGGCCTCCGATGTGGTCAATGCCGGGGCGGATGCCACCCCGCCGGTGGCGGAGCGCACCTTTCCGCTGCGCCGCGACAGGGTGCGCACCCTGGGCGGGCTGGAGGTGGATTTTTCCCGCCAGAAAGACATCCTTCAGGCGCTGGGATTCGAGATCACGGAGACGGAAGAGGGATTGCGGGCCGTCGCGCCGAGCTGGCGGCCGGACATTCACGGCGAGGCCGACCTCGTTGAGGAGATCGTGCGCATCGCCGGGCTGGACGAGATCCCCCCCGCGCCCATGGAGCGGCCCTTCGCCGTTGCCCGGCCGGTGCTCACGCCCTTGCAGAAGCGCACCGTGCGGGCCCGCCACCAGCTGGCGGCGCGCGGGCTGTGCGAGGCGGTGACCTATTCCTTCCTGCCCAAGCGTCATGCGGAGCTCTTCGGCGGCGGGCAAAGGGAGCTGGAGCTGGCCAACCCGATCTCCGTGGAGCTGTCGCAGATGCGCCCCTCGCTGCTGCCCAACCTGATCGCGGCGGCGGGCCGCAACGTGGCGCGCGGCATGAGCGACGTGCGGCTGTTCGAGGTGGGCAACATCTATCTTTCCGATGAGGCCGATGGCGAGCCGGTCTGCGCCGGCGGCATCCGGCGCGGCTTCAATGGCCCGCGCCACTGGGGCCAGGCGCGCCGGGCGGTGGATGCCTTCGATGCCAGGGCCGATGCCCTGGCGGCGCTGGAGGCGGCCGGTGCGCCGGTGGCCTCCCTGCAGGTGGCGCAAGGGGCCGCGCCCGGCTGGTATCATCCGGGCCGCAGCGGGGCGCTCACCCTGGGGCCGAAGACCATTCTGGCGCATTTTGGCGAGATTCATCCCAGGGTGCTGCGGGAAATGGGCGTGAAGGGCCCCTTGGCGGGCTTCGAGGTCTTCCTTGAAAACATCCCCCCGGCGCGGCGCAAGAGCCTGGCGCGGCCGCCCCTGGATGCGCCGGACCTGATGGCGGTGAAGCGCGATTTCGCCTTCGTCGTGGATGCGGACGTGCCCGCGGCGAAAATCCTTCAGGCGGCAAAGGGCGCGGACCGGAAACTGATCACCCAGGTGAGTGTTTTCGATGTCTTCGAGGGCGAAAAGGCCGAGGCCCAGCTCGGCGCGGGCAAGAAGTCGGTGGCCATCGAGGTCACCTTGCAGCCGCGCGCCAGAACCTTGACCGATGACGAGATCGCCGCCGTCATGGACAAGATCGCCGCCAAGGTGGCCAGGGCCACGGGGGCTGTCTTGCGCAGATGACACAGGGGAGGGGCGCAAGCTCTTTCAGTCGGACGTGAAGAAAAGTTTTCCAGCCTGCCTGGCAGGCTGGAAATACTTTTCTTCAGGAAAAACAAGGCGTCCTGCTGACTTGGGGCGGCCCGGCGTCAGCAGGACATCATTTTTGGCCC
>JALSNA010000416.1 GCA_026987255.1 Hyphomicrobiales bacterium
CTGCATTTTCTGGGCAATTTCGATCCGCTCACCGGCCTGATGAACCGCGGAAGGCTCGGCGAGGCCCTGGATGAAGCCATCCTGAACGCGGAAAGGGAGAATTCTTCCTGCGCCTTCATGATTGCCTCGGTGGACAATCTTCCGGTCATTGCCGATGCCTACGGCTTCGACATTGCCGATGAAGTCATCCGCAAGGTGGGCGAGCGCTTGCAGCGGGTGGCGCGTGGCGGCGATACGGTGGCGCGCTATTCCGACGCCAAGTTCGGCCTGATTCTGCATGACTGCCGCCTCGAGGATCTGCAGATCGCCAATGAGCGCTTTTTGAATGTCGCCAATGAACGGGTCATCGAAACACGCAACGGCCCGGTCTGGGCCATGCTCTCCATTGGCGCGGCCATCCTGCCGGAGCATGCCCATGAGCACAACGGCGCCATGTCCTGCGCCGAGGAAGCCCTTGCCGAAGCGGTGGCCCAGCCGATGAGCACGGCGGTCATCTACAAGCCGGCCCACAACCGCATTTCCGAGCGCGCCCTCAATGCCCGCTGCGCGGCGGAAATCGTCAATTCCCTGCGCGAAAACCGCTTTACCCTGGCCTTCCAGCCCATTGTGGATGCACAGACGGGCGAGCCGGTCATGTATGAATCCCTGTTGCGCATGGAAGACAATGACGGCGACATCATCGCCGCGGTGCATCTCATTCCCATTGCCGAGAAGCTCGGTCTCATCCGCCTGATTGACCATAATGTCATGGAACTGGCGCTGGAAACGCTGAAAAAGCATCCGCAGGCCCGTTTGACCATGAACATTTCCGGGGTCACCGCCGCCGATCCGCGCTGGTTCGACCGCATCATCCAGATGCTGGAAAAAAACCGCGACGTGACGGACCGGCTGGTGGTGGAGATCACCGAAACCGTGGTTCTCAAGGAGCTGGACGAAACCAAGCGCTTTATCGCCGCGCTGCGCAACCTGGGCTGTCTTGTCGCCATTGACGATTTCGGCTCCGGCTATACTTCCTTCCGCAATCTGAAGGAGCTGAATGTCGATATCGTCAAGCTCGATGGCATCTTTTGCGACAAGCTGAGCGAGAACCCGGACAATCAGTATTTTGTCCGTTCGCTGACGGATCTGGCGCGCAACATTGGCGTCAAGGTTCTGGCCGAATGGGTGCAGACGCAAGAAGATGCCGACATGCTGCGCGAGTGGGGCGTGGATTATTTCCAGGGCTATCTTTACGGCGCCGCCCGGATTGATCACCCCTGGCCCTCGCCCAGGCTCGACAGCCAGCCGGGTTTTCTCTCCGCGGCGAGGGATGAGGAAAAAGCCATATCGGACCGGCACAGTGCCGGACAGCCGCCAGTGCTGGAGCCAAAGGCCTGCCAGCCTCGGCGCAGGACGCATGAGAGCGGGGAAGAAGATTCCACCGCGCTGCGGCAGGAAACCGATGATTCCGGCCCGGCGGCCTCCTTTGAAAAACCGGATGAGCAAGCGCCGGCCGGTCAGGATTCAGGCCAAGAAGTCAGCGCCGAAGACGCGCTCGTGCTGGGCATGTCCCCGGCCCGCGGCAATGAGCCTGCATCGGATGCATCAGACCCCGCGGCGGCAGCCATGGCGGAGATGGCGCAGACTTCCACCCGGCCGGAGGATATCATGGCTCAGCTGGATGCGGAACTTGCCAGCCTCAGGGAGGTTCTGGAAACCCTGCGTGGCGCAACGGACCGCCAGGTGCAGACCGTGCCCGGGGAAACGGAAAAACAGGCCCGCTGCGAAGCCTCCTGACGCTTGAAGCCGGCCACATGAGCGCGCCCATGGCTGGCCACAGGGGCCAATGGGGCATTGCGGATTTGCCCATCCTGGCGCATATGCATATGGATGTGAATCCGGTGCAATATCGCAAGGAAACAGGCCATCATGTCCACCAGCCAGTCAGATCCCGTTGTCATCGCCGCCGCGGCGCGCACCCCGGTTGGCGCCTTTGGCGGCGCCCTTGCGTCTCTGTCCGCCCATGAGCTGGGCTCGGTGGCGCTGAAAGCCGCCCTTGAACGCGCCCACGTGAAGCCCGCCGATGTTTCGGAAGTCATCATGGGGCACATCCTGTCGGCCGCCCAGGGGCAGAACCCGGCCCGGCAGGCGGCCATGGCGGCCGGCATCCCGGCGGAGAGCCCCGCCTGGGGGCTGAACCAGCTATGCGGCTCCGGCCTGCGGGCGGTGGCTCTCGGCATGCAGCAGATCGCCGCCGGTGATGCCGGCATCGTGGCCGCCGGCGGCATGGAATCCATGTCGCGCGCCGCCCATGCCCAGCTTTTGCGCCCGGGCCGCAAGATGGGCCATGTGGAGCTGCTCGACACCATGCTGGTGGATGGCCTTTGGGACGTGTTCAACGATTACCACATGGGGGTGACGGCGGAGAACGTGGCGGAACAATGGGGCATTTCGCGTGCCGAGCAGGACGCCTTCGCCGCCGCCTCCCAGAACAGGGCGGAGGCGGCACACAAGGCGGGACTGTTCGCCGATGAAATCGCCCCGGTGCGCATCAAGACGCGCAAGGGCGAGGCCGTGGTGGACAAGGATGAATATATCCGCGAAGGGGTGAGCGTGGAGCAGCTTGCCGCCCTGCGGCCGGTGTTCAAGCGCAACGGCACGGTGACGGCGGGCAATGCCTCGGGCATCAACGACGGTGCGGCCGCGGTCATCCTGATGCGCCAAAGCGAGGCCCAAAGGCGCGCCATCACGCCTCTGGCGCGCATCGTCTCCTGGGCCCATGCCGGGGTCGATCCGGCGATCATGGGCACCGGCCCCATCCCGGCCTCGCGCAAGGCCCTGGACAAGGCCGGCTGGGACGTGGACGATCTGGATCTCATCGAGGCCAACGAGGCCTTCGCCGCCCAGGCCATCGCGGTGAACCGCGACATGGGCTGGGACGAATCCAGGGTCAACGTCCATGGCGGGGCCATCGCCATCGGCCATCCCATAGGCGCATCGGGGGCGCGCATCCTCACGACGCTGCTTTACGCCATGAAACGGCGCGGCGCCAAAAAGGGTCTGGCCACCTTGTGCATAGGCGGTGGCATGGGCGTGGCCATGTGCGTGGAGCGCGATTGAACGTGCTGAAGGCGGGGTTTTTGGGCCAACTGCCGGGCAGAACCGATGACAACCTGTTCCCCTCTTCCCGCCCGCGCCGATGTGCTGATCATCGGCGGCGGCATCATTGGCTGTGCCGCGGCTCTTTTTCTGGCGCGCGCCGGATTGGCTGTCGTCCTGTGTGAAAAGGGCCACATAGGGGCCGAGCAATCGGGCCGCAACTGGGGGTGGATCCGCCGCATTGGCCGCCATGGGGCGGAATTGCCCCTGGCGCGCCGTGCCTTGCAGCTGTGGCCAAGGCTTCAGGCCGAGGGGCTGAACATGGGCTATGCGCAAACCGGCCTGGCCTATCTGTGCAAGGACGAAAGCGAGCAGCAGGCCCGCCGCGCCTGGCTGAAGACCCATGGAGAGGCCGCCGGAGGTGACATCCGCATGCTTTCCGCCGCACAGGCAAAGGAGCTTCTGCCCGCCGCGCAGGGGCGCTTTGCCGGGGCGCTGTTTGCGCCGCGCGATGGCCGCGCCGAGCCCCTCATGGCGACCCGCGCCCTGGCCACGGCGGCAAGGGCGCAAGGGGCCGTCATCATGGAAAACTGCGCGGTGCGCGACATCGAGCTGCAGGCCGGGCGCGTCCATGGCCTGATGACCGAAAAGGGGAGTGTGCGGGGCCGCAAGGTCATACTCGCCGGCGGCATCTGGTCGCGGCTTCTGTGTGACAGGCTCAGGCTGCGGCTGCCGCAGCTGGGGGTGGTCAATTCGGTGCACTATACCGCCCCCCTGGCGGGTGGGCCATCCATCGTGGCAGGCGGGGGCGAGTATGCCTTCCGGCCCACCAGAGATGGCGGCTATGCCGTGGCCCACTGGCGCATTTCGCAGACCCTGCTCACCGCCCAGCACATCCGCTTTGCGCGTCAGTTCCTGCCCGCACTGGCATCAGGCTGGCGCGATCTGCCGCCGCGCCTGGCCTCTCCCGCCCAGCCCTGGGCGGCGCGGGCCGGATGGAAAGCGGGCAAGCCAACCCCCTTCGAGCGCGCCCGGGTGCTCGATCCTTCGCCCTCGCGGCGCATTCTCAAGGCCGCCATGATGGCCCTGGAGCGGGATTTTCCGGTTTTCAGGCAGGCGCGCATCGTGGGCGCCCAGGCCGGAATCATCGATGTTCTGCCCGATGTTCTGCCGGTCATTTCCGAGGTTGAGGACATTCCCGGCCTCATCCTGGCCACCGGCTTTTCCGGCCACGGGTTCGGTATCGGCCCGGCGGCGGGCGAAGCCATTGCCCGGCTGGCGCAGGGGCTGAAAGCGGATGTGGACCTTTCCGCCTTTTCCCTGTCGCGTTTTTCCTCGCCGGGAAAGGGCAGGGCCGGCCATTCCCGCCAGCGGCCGCTCATGCTATGAACGAAAAAACGTCAACAGCCCCCAGGGAGGGTTCCATGAGATTTTCCGGCAAGACCGCCATCGTCACCGGTGGCGCCCAGGGCATCGGACGGGCCTGTGCCGAGCGGCTGGCGGCCGAGGGTGCGCAGGTCATCATAGCCGACATCGAGGACGAGGCCGGAAAGGCCGCCGCCGGGGCCATTGCCGATTCGGGGCTGCATTGCGTCTTTCGTCCCTGCGACGTGACGCGCAAGCTGGATGTGCGCAATCTGGTCAATGCCGCGGTGGATGAATTCGGGTCGCTGGACTTTCTCATCAACAATGCCGGCGTGGTGCACGGGGCGGATTTTCTCGATCTGAAGGAAGAGGATTTCGACCGTGTTCTGGCGGTCAACCTGAAGGGCTATTTCCTCATGGGCCAGGCCGCGGCGCGGCAGATGAAGGCACAGGTGGAAAATGGCGCAGAGCCCGGCGCCATCGTCAACATGAGCTCGGTCAATGCCGTCATGGCAATCGCCAACCAGGTGCCTTACGTGGTGTCCAAGGGCGGCATCAACCAGTTGACAAAGGTCATGGCCCTGGCGCTGGCGCCGCTGGGTATCCGCGTCAATGCCATAGGGCCGGGCTCCATCATGACGGAGATGCTGGCCGCGGTGGCCAATGACGAAGCAGTGCGCCGCAAGATCCTCTCGCGCACACCCATGGGCCGCATCGGCGAGCCCGGGGAGGTGGCCGCCATCGCCGCCTTCCTGTGCAGCAAGGATGCCGCCTACATCACCGGCCAGTGCATCTATGCCGACGGCGGCCGCCTGCCGCTCAACTACACGGTGGATGTGGATTAGGGGCCGGGCTCATGAAGGTCCCGCAAGCCGAAATCCGCCGCCCTCAGGGCCGCTCGCCAGGCCAGCCGGGGCGGCGCATCTGCTCCAGCCGCGAGGCGCAGCGCAGGAACATCCTGCGCAGCGGGCCTTGCGCATAGATGCCATCGGGGCCGGTTTCGGCGCTGGCCACCAGGCGCACCCGGTGCTCATACAAGGCATCCACCAGAGCGATCAGGCGGGCCGCCTCGTTGCGCTGCTCCGCCTGCAGCCTGGGGATGCCATCGACAAAGAGAATGCCCAGTTGCCGGGCTATGGTGATATAGTCGGCAGCTCCCAGGGGCTGGCCGCACAGGGCGGCAAAGGGAAACCAGGCCATGTTCTTGCAGCCGCGCGGGGCCATGAGGATGCGCCCGCCCAGATCGAAGGGCCTGGGCGCGCAAGCTGCTCCTTGCGTCGCCGATTGCCACATGCGTTCCATGGCGGCGGCCGCATGCTCCCCCAAGGGGCTTGTCCAGACTTCATCGCCGGCCGTTCCGCACAGGCGGTAATCGCGCGCCGCGCTCAGCCGCAGGATATCCGCCCGCTCCTCCAGACGGGTGATGAAGGGCTCGAAAAGCGCCCGGTTCAGGCCGTCCTCATAGAGCGCTTGCGGGGCGCAATTGGAGGTTGCCACCAGCACCGCGCCCATGGCGAAAAGATGGCGGAACAACCGCTCCAGGATCATCGCGTCGGTGATGTCCGTGACCTGGACCTCGTCCAGGCACAGCAGCCAGCCGCGCTTCATGATGGCGGCTGCCGTCTCGCGCACCGGATCGGTGTCCTCCCAGATCCGGCCCGCGGCCTGATCCTGGCGGATCTTGTGAATGAAGCGGTGAACGTCGCGCATGAAGGCGTGAAAATGCACCCGCTGGCGCTGCTCTTGCGGCACGGGGGCGGCATGAAAGAACAGATCCATGAGCATGGTCTTGCCGCTTCCGGCCTCGCCCCACAGATAAAGGCCGCGCGGCGCGGGCCCTTGCCTTGCGCCGCCCAGCAGCCGGGCCAGAGCGCTTTTGCGCGTCTTGGGGCGGTATCCGTCCAGCCGGGCGGCCAGATCGTCCAGATGCATGGCGATGCGGTCTTGCGCCGGATCGTCGCGCAGCCCCTTTTGCGCGCGCAGCTGGAGCAAGGCGCGGGTGACGGGGCCGGCCTGCGCCGTTGTGCTCATGAGTCCGGCCCGCCTGGTCTTTCCGCCCTGGGCGGCACCCTTGCCGGAGTGATCGCCCGGTCATGGAAATAGGTGCGCGCGGCAAAGGCGCGCATGAGGGCCGAGCCGATGATGCGGTCATAAAGCCAGGCGGGCGGATTGCGTTCCAGAAGCCAGCGCAGGGCCAGCTTGCGGCGCATGGAGGGCAGCTCGCGCGCCAGAATCTGCTGTGGCGGGCGGCCGTTGCGGGTCAGGTAATCGGCCACCAGCTGCCCGGCGCGCCGCCCGAAGCGGAAGGCCAGCTGAATGCCGCCGGCGGTCAGCGGCGAGACCATCCCGGCGGCATCGCCGATGAGCATGACATTGCCATCGGCAAAGGGCGTGACGATGCCGCCGCAGGGAATGACGCCGGAGCGGCGCTCGACGATCTTGTCCTCGTCCAGCCCGAAAAGCCTCGAGAGCTTGTTGCGAAAGGCGGTCATGTCCGGCTTGTGGCGGTCATCGGTGGCCAATCCCACCTGGATGACATGCACCGAAGGGGCAATCCAGCCGATGTAGCCCGGCGCCAGGACCGGATCGAGAAAGCAGTGCAAGAATCGCTCGTCCAGCCCCTCGACGGAGGCATATTCCGCCTCCATGCCGATGAGCAGCCGCCGGTTGCGCCCCAGGTTGAAGACCTGTGCCACCCTGGAGCGCGCCCCATCGGCGCCGATGAGGAAACGCGCCGTTGCCGCCTGTTCGCCGATGACGATGCGCTCCGCCTGGCGCATGGCGGATGAAAAGCGCGCATTGCAGCGCACCACTGCCCCGGCCCGTTCTGCCTCCGCCGCCAGCCAGCGCATGAGGCCGGGCATGTCGGTGGTGAGGAAATAATAGCCGGCGCTGGCCAGGTCCACATGCGTCAGATTGGGCGCATAGAGGCGCACCGCTTCGATGGGGCGCACCAGATGGGCGGGCACGTCGCGCTCTTCAGCCGCCTCCCGGACCAGGATGCCGGTGGTGTGGATGCGCGCGCCGGGATCG
>JALSNA010000417.1 GCA_026987255.1 Hyphomicrobiales bacterium
CCGCTTCGGCCAGCAATTCGGCGCGCGCGAAACTGGCTTTACCGGTGGAGATGGCGGCGGCGCAGCGCAGGCGGCCCTTCTCGTCCTTGACCGCATGGGGATAGAGATCGGCCTTTTCCATGTCGGTGACGGTGATCAGGCCCACGACGCGGTTTTTCCCATCGACGACGATGAGCTTCTCGATGCGCCGCTCCTGGAGGATGCGGCGGGCCTCTTCGGGCGTGGCCCCCTCGCGCACGGTGGCCAGGTTCTCGCGCGTCATGAGCTCGGCCACGGTCTTGTTCATGTCGGTCTCGAAGCGCACGTCGCGGTTGGTGATGATGCCCACCAGCCTTTGTGGCCCCTCGCCCTTGCCGGCAACCACCGGAATGCCGGAAATCTTGTGGCGTTTCTTGATCTCCATGAGCTCGCCCAGGGTGGCCTCCGGGGTGATGGTGATGGGATCGACCACCATGCCGGCCTCGAAGCGCTTCACCCGCGCCACCTCGGCGGCCTGTTCCTGCGGGGAAAGGTTGCGGTGAATGACACCGAGGCCGCCGGCCTGGGCCATGGCGATGGCCATGCGCGCCTCGGTGACGGTGTCCATGGCCGCAGAGACGATGGGGATGGACAGGGCGATGCGGCGGGTCAGCCGGGTGCTGACATCGGCATCCGATGGCAGAACGGAGCTGGCGCGCGGCTTGAGCAGCACGTCATCGAAGGTGAGATATTCCTGAAACTGGGGAATTGCGTCCAAGCCGCTCATGCCAACCTCCCTGGGCGGAATCAAAATGTCCGGTTGGCGATTGTGCATAGCACCTTTCCCCCGGCGGGGAAAGCGTCAGGCAAAGCCGAGCCGGGCACTGACATTCGATGAATGCGGCGGTCATGCCGCCCCGATCGGGCCCGCTGGTTCAGAAATATTCCAAGGAGACGCGAAAAAGACGCTGGATTTCCTCGGCCATGTCGGCCAGGGCGAACATGACCACATGATCCCCGGCGCGGATTTCGGTGTCGCCAGTGGCGACGAAAACCTCGTCTCCGCGCACGATGGCGCCGATTCGCACCCCTTCGGGGATGTCCGCATCGCGCAGTTTCTTGCCAATGACCGGAGATGTCTCCAGGGCTTCGGCCTCGACGATCTCGGCCTTGCCGCCCAGCACCGGATAGACGCCGCGAATGCGCCCGCGGCGCACGTGCTGGAGGATTTCCGCCACGGTGACGGCGCGCGGATCTATCCACGAATCGATGCCCAGCGGCCCGGCCAGGGGCGTGGCCTCCAGGGTGGAGATCAGGCTCATGGTGTGCCTTGCCCCCTCCTGGCGGGCCAGCAGGGCGGAGAGCAGATTCACCTTGTCGTCATTGGTCAGGGCGATATAGATGTCCGCACGCTCGATGCCGGCCTCGTGGAGGATCTCGGAATCCAGCGCCGAACCATGCAGAATGATGGCCTTTTGCAGCTCATCGGCAATTTCCTCGGCGCGTGTGCGGTCGTTCTCGATGATGCGCACATGAGCCTCCGGCCGGGTTTCTTCCAGCTGGCGGGCCACATACTGGCCGATATTGCCACCTCCGCCGAGAACGATGTCGCGCGCCGGGGGCTCCTCATGGCCGAACAGCCCAAGGGTGCGCGCCGCGCTGCCTTGCGAGGCGATGACGAAAACGACATCTCCGGCCTGCATCTGGCTGGAGATATGGGGCACGAAAACCTTGCCCCCGCGCTCGATGCCGACGACGATGGCCTCCAGATCGGGAAAGAGCTCGGCCAGTTGCGACAAGGGGGTATCGAGGATGGGACAATCTTCCCGCAACTGAATCCCGAGGGCGATGACCCGTCCTTCGGCGAAATAGACCGCATCCATGGCTCCGGGCAGGGAGAGGCGGCGCATGACCATGTCGCCTACGGCGATCTCCGGCGAGATGACAACGTCGATGGCGGTGTTTTCGCGCGAGAAGAGGGCGCGATACTGACCATCGAGGTAGGACTGGTCGCGCACCCTGGCGATCTTGGTCGGGGTGTTGAAAATGGCGTTGGCCACCTCGCAGGCCATCATGTTGACCTCGTCGGTATGGGTGACCGCGATGAGCATGTCGGCTTCCGCCGCACCGGCCTTCTCCAGGATATCAGGGTGCGCACCGTGGCCGATGATGCCCTGCACGTCCAGCTCGTCGGAAATGGCGCGCACCAGCTCCGCGGAGGTGTCGATGACGGTGACGGCATTGTCCTCGGCGGCGAGCTTTTCGGCAATGCCGCGGCCCACCTGACCGGCGCCACAGATGATGATTTTCATGAAAACTCACCTGGTTGTTTTGCTGAATGCCAAGGCGCAATGTGCGCCAAAGCCCGCGGCAAGGCAAGAGCATGGATGCTCATGGGCACGCCGTGACCGCAGGGATTCACTGGGCCGTGGCTATGGCGCCATTTTTCATTTTCGAGACAAAGTCTCCCGCCAGGCGGGTGGCGCGCTGGCGCGTGGCTTCGCTGGCGGTGGCCTGAAGCCTTTCCAGACGATCATAGATCTCGGGGTTGCGCGCCTCGGTGGTCAGGGCGGCGGCAATCATGTACCATGACAGGGCCGCAACCTTGTCCTTGCGCACATGCCCCTTCAGGCCCTTCATGGCCAGATCGCCCAGGCGGGCGGCGGCCGGGGCATATCGCAAGCGGGCGGCCTTCATCAGCCAGCCGATGGCCTGACGGGGACGTCTCTTCATCCCCTGCCCTTCCAGCGCAATGACGCCCAGGCCATAGAAGGCGGCCGGGAAGCCATGTCCGGCGGCGATGCTGTAAAGCCGCCAGGCGCGGCGCGGATCGCGCTTCTTGTGCGCCTTGCCGATGCCGGTGCGGTAATATCCGGCCACCCGCACCAGGGCATCCACGGTCATCAGGAGGCGCTTGCGCGAGCTGATGTCGGGATCATAGGCCAGGGCCACCTGGCGGTAATACCAGAAGGCCTTTTCATCATCGGCGCGCACCCCGCGCCCCAGGCGGTAGATGTGGCCCAGATACCACGCGGCCACCAGGGAGCCCTTCTTCTTCCAGGCGCGCTCGAAGGCCTTGCGCGCGGCCACGAACCTGCCCTTCTTCCAGGCCGAGCGGGCCTTGTCCAGATCGCCCTTCCAGAAGGACAGACCGGCAAAGACGCTGGCGGTGTCGCGCGGCGCGGCCGGCTGGTAGGAGTGGAACTGCAACACGGGACTGTCGAGGCCGCCGGCCACGGTGGCGCCCGCCGGGAAGCACCCGGCCAGAACCACCAGGGCGGCCGCCAGATGACGCCTTGCCCCCCCCATGTTCTCAGATATCGGCATAGATCTTCTTCTCGTTTTTCGCTCCCGGATGGGTCACCGCGCCAAAGCGCGCCGATCCGGCAAGCTGTGCGAATTTCCACAGGGCCCCGGAGCCAAAGCCATTGTCCCTCGGCGTCCAGTCCTTGCGCCGCGCCTCCAGCTCCTCATCGGACAGCTCCACCCTCATGGTGCCCTTTTCGGCGTCCAGCTCGATGATGTCGCCATCGCGAAGGAGGCCTATGGGCCCGCCAACGGCCGCCTCCGGGCAGACATGGCCGACACAGAAGCCGCGCGTGGCGCCGGAAAAGCGGCCATCGGTGATCAGGGCCACCTTGTCGCCCATGCCCTGGCCATAGAGGGCCGCGGTGGTGGAGAGCATCTCGCGCATGCCGGGGCCGCCCTTGGGGCCCTCGTAGCGGATGACCAGCACCTCGCCCTCCTTGTAGTTGCGCGAGGTGACGGCCTCGAAGCACTCCTCTTCCGAATCGAAACAGCGCGCCGGGCCCTTGAAATAGGTGTCCTTCATGCCCGCCACCTTGACGATGGCCCCGTCGGGCGCCAGGTTGCCGCGCAATCCGACCACGCCGCCGGTGGGCGAGATGGGATCGTTGGCCGGGCGCACCACGTCCTGCTCATCGTTCCAGGCCACCTTCTCCATGTTCTCGGCGATGGTGCGGCCGGTGACGGTGAGGCAATCGCCATGCAGGAAACCGTGATCGAGCAAGGTCTTCATCAGCAAAGGCACGCCGCCGGCCTCGAACCAGTCCTTGGCGACATACTTCCCGCCCGGCTTGAGATCGGCCACGTAAGGGGTGCGGCGGAAGATTTCGGCCACGTCGAGCAGATCGAAATCGATGCCGCATTCATTGGCAATGGCCGGCAGGTGCAAGGCGGCATTGGTGGAGCCGCCGGAAGCGGCGACCACGGTGGCGGCATTCTCCAAGGCCTCGCGGGTGACGATGTCGCGCGGGCGGATGTTCTTGGCCAGCAGCTCCATGACCTGCTCACCGGCGGTCAT
The DNA here is from genome assembly GCA_026987255.1 of Hyphomicrobiales bacterium. Classification (GTDB taxonomy): domain Bacteria; phylum Pseudomonadota; class Alphaproteobacteria; order Rhizobiales; family Aestuariivirgaceae; genus Thermopetrobacter. The sequence goes on from JALSNA010000417.1 coordinate 4,283, forward strand.
GCAGAAGGCATCGCGGATTTCATAAGGCGCGGGCGCCCCGGCCGAATAGGGCAAGGCCAGGCCGATGGCTTCGGAGACCGTGGCCATGGTGTTGGCGGTGAACTGCGCCCCGCAGGCTCCGGCAGAAGGACAGGCCTGCGTTTCCAGCTCGTGCAGGTCGGCGTCGGACATCTCGCCCACCGAGTGCTTGCCCACCGCCTCGAAGACATCCTGCACCGTGACCGGCCTGCCCTTGAAGGTGCCCGGCAGGATGGAGCCGCCATAGATGAACACCGAGGGCACGTTGAGCCGCAGCATGGCCATCATCATCCCCGGCAGGGACTTGTCGCACCCGGCGATGCCGACGAGGGCGTCATAGCAGTGCCCGCGCATGGTCAGCTCGACCGAATCGGCAATGACATCGCGCGACACGAGCGAGGATTTCATGCCCTCATGGCCCATGGCGATGCCATCGGTGACGGTGATGGTGGTGAACTCGCGCGGCGTGCCATCGGCAGCCGCCACCCCTTTCTTGACCGCCTGGGCCTGGCGCATGAGGGCGATATTGCAAGGCGCGGCCTCGTTCCAGCAGGTGGCGACGCCGACGAAGGGCTGATGGATCTGCTCGTCGGTCAGCCCCATGGCATAATAATAGGACCGATGCGGCGCATGCTCCGGGCCTTCCGTCACGTGCCGGGAGGGGAGCCTGTTCTTGTCGATTTTCACCTTGTCGTGCATTTTTTTGCCCACTTTCTGTTACCAGCCCCAAACAAACCGCCTTCCAATCGCACAGCCCGTCCGCCGCGCCATATGCCCCCGGTTGACGCGGCCAAGACGCTTCATGAGTCCTGACCCTGGAGTCTCAAAAAAGGTTTTGCCCCTCGAATTGGAAAACAGGTTATTTTTCTATTGGGGCGGAAAGAGGAAAGAAAGTGGCAAGAGAGTGCCTGCCATGCAGAAAGCCCGGCACTGTGGCATTCATGTCACAGCGGCTGATAATCCCCGGCACCGCCATGCCGTGAATGCAAAAGGGGCCGGATGCGTTCTGGCATCCGGCCCTTGGTGGTCTGGCAAAAATGATGCTGGCGCTCAGGCGTCCTTCCCGGCGGCCTCTTTCTTCGCCTTGTCTTTCTTGGCGGCGGTCTTCTTTTTCGCCTTGGGTTTTTTCGGCGTCTCGTCTTCCTCTTCGAGCATCTTTTCGATTTCCTCTCGGGAAACCTCCTTTTCGGTGACCTTGGCCTTCCCGACGATATGCTCGATGACCTTGCCCTCGAAGAGCGGTCCGCGCAGCTCGATCAGGGCCTCGGGGTTCTTGCGGTAATAGTCGATGACCTCCTTTTCCTGACCGGGGAACTGGCGGGCCTTGTCGATCAGGGCCTGCTGCATTTCCTCGTCGGAGACGGTAATGCCGGCCTGCTCGCCGATGGTGCCCAGCACGAGGCCAAGACGCACCCGGCGCGCGGCAATGTCGCGGTATTCCTTGCGCGCCTCCTCCTCGGTGGTGCCTTCGTCCTCGAAGGTGCGGCCCTCGTCCTTCATCTGGTGCTCCAGGGTGTGCCAGATCTGCTCGAACTCGCTGTCCACCAGGCGCTCGGGCAGCTCGAAGTCATACTGGGCATCAAGCGCATCGAGCACATCGCGCTTCAGTTGCAGGGCAGACAGGTTGTCCATTTCCGCCTGGGCCTGCGCGCGCACCCTGTCGCGCAATTCGGCCAGGTCCTTCAGGCCGATCTTTTCGGCAAAGGCATCGTTGATTTCCGGCTCGATGCCGGTTTCCACCGATTTCACCTGGACAGTGAACTCGGCGTCCTTGCCGGCCAGGGCCTCGACGCCATATTCGGCCGGGAAGGTGACCTTGACGATCCGCTCCTCGCCGGCCTTGGCGCCGATGAGCTGATCCTCGAAGCCGGGAATGAACTGGCCGGAGCCGATTTCCAAGGGCACGTCCTCGGCGGAGCCGCCCTCGAACTTTTCACCATCGACGCGGCCAACGAAGGAAATGACCACCCGGTCGCCCTTTTCGGCCGGGGCGCCTTCCGGCTTGTCCTCGTAATCCTTGAACTGATCCGAGATGGACTTGACCGCCTCGTCGATGTCCTCGTCGGGCACCTTCACCTTGAAGCGGGTCAGCTCGATGCCGCTGATGTCCTTGACCTCCACCTTGGGGGTGATCTCATAGGTCATGGTGAAGGCCAGATCGGCCTTGCCGTTGATGATGTCGTTGACCGCTTCCTGATCACCCTCCAGATCGATTTCGGGCTGATAGGCGGGGCGCTCGTCGCGCTCCATGAGGGCCTTGTTGACGCCATCCTTGACGGCCTCTTCCAGCACCTCGGCCATGACCTGCTGGCCATAGAGCTTGCGCAGATGGGCCACCGGCACCTTGCCGGGGCGGAAGCCGGGGATGCGGGCATTCTTCGCCATGTCCGCCAGGCGGGTGGAGAGCCTGCTCTCCAGATCGGCGGCGGGCACCACGACCTTGAGCTGGCGCTTGAGCCCTTCGTTCTTCACTTCGGTAATGTCCATGACCTTCATTCTCTCTTGTGCAATGACAATGCCCCCGCGATCCTTGCGGCGCAGGCAACGCCGCAGATCCGGGGAGAGGTTAAACCCTTCCGTTTCGCGCAAGGCCCGGCTGGCCTTTCCCAGGCATGGTGCGGGCGGAGGGACTCGAACCCCCACGGGTTGCCCCACAGGAACCTAAATCCTGCGCGTCTGCCAGTTCCGCCACGCCCGCGTAAGACTTGGCCGGTTGTCGCGGTGCGAATTGGCCGCTTCTATAGCAAAGCCCCAAGGGCCATGCCAGAGATAAGTTGTGCGGCGCAATGTTATTTCAGCCGCATGGGCAGACCGGCGACGATGAAATGCACTTCATCGGCCTCCTGGGCCAGCATCTGGTTGGCAAAGCCCGCCTCGTCGCGGAAATAGCGCCCCAGGGGCGTATCGGGCACGATGCCCAGCCCCACCTCGCTGCTGACCATGCAGATGCGGCCGGGCAAGGCGCGGACCATGTCGCACAGATCCTCGACTTCCGCCGCCACGTCGCGCTTGTCCATCATCAGGTTGCTCAGCCAGATGGTGATGCAGTCGATGAGAATGAAGGTCTCGTCCGCGGCCTGGCGGCGCAAGGCGCAAGCCAGCTCCAGGGGCTCTTCCACGGTCAGCCAGCCATCTCCCCGGCGCGCCC
>JALSNA010000418.1 GCA_026987255.1 Hyphomicrobiales bacterium
GGCCATTGCGGAAAGGATGACTCACCTTGTCTTTCCATGAAAAGCCTATGGACTTCCCCATTGATGGCTGGTCTTATTGCAAGCATTTGTATTGACATATGTATGCCAAAAGGCCATATATGGTCATATATTCAAGGAGATTTTTCATGAAAGACATTTTTCAGGGAATTTTCGGGTTTGACTGGGACCGGGGCAATTGGCCCAAATGTGGCAAGCATGGCGTGACCAGAGAGGAAATCGAACAGGTCTTTCGCTTGTCCCCAGCCGTTTATCCTGATCCGGATCATTCACATGAGGAACAACGGTTTTTGGCCATTGGCCCACAGGCGAAAGAGCGCTGGGTTTTCATCGCTTTCACGATCAGGCGCAAGGATGAGCGCAAATTGATCCGCCCCATCAGCGCCCGCTACATGCACGACAAGGAGGTGCAACATCATGAGCGCCAAAAAAGGAAAGGTGGAGCGGATTCCCACCCTTGACAGCGATGCGCAGGCGGAGGAGTTCATCGCCAATGCCGATCTGACGCAATATGACCTTTCGGAATTCAGGCCAGTGCGCTTCGAATTCGAGAAGAAGACCGCGCGCATCAACATGCGCCTGCCGCAATCGCTTCTTGACGCCATCAAGAAAAGGGCGCGCGAGCGCGGCATGCCCTATCAGCGCTATATCCGCGAGGTGCTGGAGCACACCGTGACGGCCCGCTGAACCGCCATGAACATGAAAAAGCCCGCCGGGATGGGCGGGCTTTTTTGCCTCTTGCGGCCGGGGTTATTTCTTGGCCAGCTTTTCCAGCTTTTCGGCCCGGATGGTGTTGCGCTGCAAGGCGGCGTCCTTTTGCGGATCCATGCCGAAGGCCACGGCCATGAGCTGGCTGGGGAAGACCACCGGGATGTGGAAATTGGTGCCATACTTGGCGTTGATGGCGTCCTGATACATCTCCAGGTTGGTCTGGCACAGCGGGCAGGGCGTGGAGATCACGTCGGCGCCTGCCTTCTCGGCCTCTTCCAGCAGCAGCTTCATCAGGTGCAGGGTCTTTTCCGGCTTCATGACCGCCACCGAGCCGCCGCAGCAATTGGTCTTCTTCTCGTAGGGCACGGCCTCGGCCCCGCAGGCGCGGGTGATGTCGTCGAGGAACTCCGGCTCCTCGTAGGTATCGTAATTGCCGCCGTCGTCGGTCTCGGCGAAGGGCCGCACCGTCTGGCAGCCCACCCAGCCGGCCACCTTCAGGCCCTTCAGCTTGTTGGTGGCGCGCTCGGCGATCTTTTCCATGCCGACGAAGTTGACCAGCACCTCCATGGCGTGATGCACCTTCAGATCGCCCTCGTAGGCCTCCATGCCGCCGGCTTTCAGCGCCTCGTTGACCTTCTCGCGCTTGGCCTCATCGTCGCGGATGGTCAGGTTGGAGCCGTGGGTGTTGAGGTAACATGCCGCGCAGGGCGTCATGACATGCTCGTTGCCCTGCTTCTTGGCATTGGCCAGGTTGCGGCCGTTGAGCGCCAGGGTGGGCAAAGGCCCGCCGCCGATGTGGCCCACCGAGGCGCCACAGCAGTTCCAGTCCTCGATATCGGCCATTTCCACGCCCACCTCGGGCATGACGGCGCGGATGGATTCGTCCAGGTGGCGGCCCGTGGCCTCGGAGCTGCAACCGGGATAATAGGTGACTTTCATCTTCTCGCTCATCTCTTACCCCTTGCTTTCCAGTTCCGCCGCCTTGGCGATGATGGCCTTCAGCTGGCTCTTGTTCCTGATCGAGTGGGGCATGCCGATGTGCATGCGCCCGGCCTTGACCATGCCAAGGGCGATCTTGAGGTTGGCCAGGGCGCGCTTGATGCCCTCCACCAGGCCGAAGGAGAAGAAATACTTCATGGTCACCAGCCGCTCGTCGGTCTTGCCGAAGCTCCTGGCCGACCACCAGAAGGCCTTGGAGAAATAGTAGTTGGAGACCTTCTCCTTGTCGGCGTAGCCCTCCTTGGCGGCCACCGCCGCCAGCCCCTGGATGATGGAGGTCACCGGGATGCCGCGCGGGCAGCGCACATAGCAGCGGTAGCACGAGGTGCAGTTCCACAAGGTGGTGGAGGAGAGCACCTCGTCCTTCATGCCGGCACGCACCATCATGAAGGTCTTGCGCGGGCCGTTGTCCATCTCGGAACCTATGGGGCACGAGCCGGAGCACACGCCGCACTGCATGCACAGGTTCATCTTGTCGCCGCCCTTGACGTTCTCGCGCACCCAGCGGGCGAACGAAAGATCGTAGGTGCGGGAGGTTGCGGGAATGGCAGCTGTCATGTCTTAGAATCCCTTGAACGGATTGAGGCCGATTTCCTCGATCTGGTCGCCGAACTTGCCCAGCAGGTCCACGACGCGTTTCGAGTCGGCTATGGAGACTTCCTCGATGGTGACGCGCTCGGGCTCCAGCATGAGGTTCTTCAGCGTCTCTTCCACCTTGCCGATGCGCTCCTGGGCGATGGCCGAGCCCTTGACGAAGTGGCACTGGTAGTCATCGCCGGACTTGCAGCCCATGAGCATGACGCCGTCGAACCCCTTCTCCAGGGCGTTGGAGACCCACACGAGGGTCACCGAACCGAGACAGCGCACCGGGATGAAGCGCATGTACTTGTTGATTTCACGCCTGTTGACGCCCGCCATGTCAAGAGCCGGATAGGCGTCATTCTCACAGGCGAAAACCATGATGCGCGGTTTTTCGTCAAACGGATCGGGCTGCTCGACGGCCTCGATCATCTCCGAGACCATGTTCGGCGAGTAGTTCTTGAACGAGATGGTGCGCACCGGGCATGCCCCCATGCAGGTGCCGCAGCGGCGGCAGCGCGAGGGATTGAGCTGCGGATAGCCCTCCTCGTTCTCGTCGATGGCGCCGAAGGGGCACTCCACCGTGCAGCGGCGGCACTTGGTGCAGATGTCCAGCCCGAAGATGGGATAGGACAGATCGCCGGTGCGCGGATGGGTGGCGCGGCTCTCCTTGACCAGGTTGATGGCCTGGATGCCCTTCAGGGCCGCGCCCGTGGCGTCGTTGTCCGCCTCATGGGCGGTCATCGGCTTGCGCACCGCACCGCACACATAGATGCCGGTGCGCCGCGTCTCGTAGGGGAAGCAGATGTAATGGCTGTCGATGAAGCCATTGTAGAGGATCGGGATGTGCGGCCCCTGGCGGTATTGCAGGTTGAGCAGGGCACCGCCGGGCAGCGGCGGATTCTCCGGATCGCAATCGGCGGGCGCCACGCCGGCGCCTTCGTCATCGGCATCGGACGGAGCCGCCCTGGCGGCATCGCCATCGCCGGCATCCTCGCCATTGACGGTGATCGGCACCCGCGGATTGACGTCATCGCAGAGGAACTCGTTGCCCTTCTCCGCCTTCGGCAGATCGGGATTGGTGGAATTGGGCATCATGCCGGTCATGACCACCACGGCATCGAGGCCCGAGAGCCTGACCTCCTGGCCGAGCAGCAGATCGTCGGTGGTCAGCTCCGGTCCGGCGGCGGCGGACTTGACCATGGCCTTCATGAAGACCACGCCCTTGTCCTGGGCCTCGCGGTAGAGCTCCTCGGCCTGGCCATGGGCGCGCAGGTTGTCGTGCAGCACATAGACCATGGCGTCCGGATTGGTGTCCATCACCTGGATGGCCTGCTTGATGGCGATGCGGTCGGCCACCCCGGAGGTATAGGGCATCTGCTCGCTCTCGCAGGGAATGACGATGGCGATGGTGTTCAGCTTCTTGCCGTCCTTCTCGACGCCGGCCGCCAGCACCTCCTCGAAGTCCACGCCGCTCATGACGCCATCGACCTTGCCCAGGCCATATTTCTCGTAAGGGGTCATGTCATCGGGCATGCGCCAGCCGGTGGCCACCACGATGGCCCCGAAGGTATCGGTTTCTTCCGATCCGCCATGATCGATGGTCACGGTGAAATCGCCCGGCATGCCTTCCGTCCTGGCGACGATGGCGTTGGTCACCACCTTGATCTTGCCGTTGTCTTCCACCGCCTTGATCAGCTCTTCGGTATTGTTGGCGATCAGGCCGCGATAGGGCGGGCGCGAGGGGATGAGCCTGCTCCACTTGCGCGTCCAGCCGCCGAGCTGACCGGTCTTTTCCACCACGGTGACCTCTGTTCCGGCCCTGGCCGCCTCCAGCGCCGCCGTCAGACCGGCAACACCGCCGCCCACCACCAGCAGCTTTTCCGACTTGACCACGTTCTCGTGGCCTTCCGGATTGTCCGTGTTGCGCGCCTGGGCCAGAGCCATGCGCACATTGTCGGCGGCGAACATGTTGGTGTCTTCATCCTGGGGCGCTTGCGTCCAGGCGATCTGCTCGCGCAGATTGGCGCGCACCGTGGCCGCGCCATCGAAGTTGAAGCGGTCCGTCATCACCCGGTGCGAGCAGGCGGCGACGACGACGCGGTTGGCCTCGCCGTCCTTGACGTCCTTTTCGATCACCGCCACGCCCTCTTCCGAGCAGAAGGCGGCATGGCGCTTGCAGGTGGAGACCTGATATTCGCTGGAAACGGTCTGCTCCAGCTCGTCCATGTCGATGGCCTCGGCAATGCCGCAGCCTTCACAGAGATAGATGCCGATTTTGGTTTCGTCTGCCATTTTTCCTACCTGGCCCCCACTGCCTGAATTGCTTTCAAAGCCGCCGCCGTGCCCGATTGCGTGGACAGGGCCACGTCAAAGGGCCCCGCCGCCACGCCGCAAGAGACCTGGCCGCCATCGCCGCTCTCGATGGCCAGAACGAAGCCGTCTTCGTCCTTGACCACGTCGCCGGAGGCGGAAATGTCCTTCGCGGAAGGCTCCATGCCGGTGGCCAGCACCACCAGATCATAGGATTCCTCGTAGAGCTCGCGGTCGATGGTGCGCTCGCCCTTGACCACCGGGCGGCCATCGGCCCCGGGGTGAATCTCGGCCGGCTTGGACTTGATGAACTTGATGCGCGGATCCACCTTGATGCGCTCGTAGAAGGTCTGCATCTTGTCGTGGGCGCGGATGTCTATGTAATACATGTGGACTTCCGCATCCTCGTATTGCTCCAGCACATAGGCCGCATGCTTCAAGGAGGCCAGGCAGCAGATCATGGAGCAATAGGGCAGATGGTTGACATCGCGCGACCCGGCGCACTGGATGAGCGCCACCTTTTTCGCCGGCTCGCCATCGGAGGGACGCACCACCTTGCCGCCGGTGGGGCCGTCGTGATTGGCCAGGCGCTCCATCTCCACGTTGTTGATGATATCCGGGCTGTCGGCATAGTGATAGGTTTCCAGCCTGGTGGCGTCATAGGGACGCCAGCCGGTGGCCCAGATGACCGCCCCGGCGTTGAGCGTCACCTCTTCCTCCTCCTCGGAGAAATCCACCGCGCCATACTGGCACGCCTCGGCGATCCTGCCCTCGTCATCGGTGCCCTTGACGGCGGCGTCGATCACATAGCGCATCGGGAAGGCATGCTCATGCGGCAGCCTTGCCGCCTTCACCTTGCCCAGGCCGTAATTGTAGGGATCATCGATCTCGGTCTCGCAGACCTTGCCACATTCGCCGCAGGCGGTGCATTTTTCATTGACGAAGCGCGGCAGCCGCCTGGCGGTGATGACGTAAGCGCCCTTTTCGCCCTCCACGGCGGTGACCTCATGCATGGTCAGCACCTTGACGCGCGGATTCTTGCGCAGCCTCTGGTAATTGATCTCCAGCCCGCAAGTTGGGTGACAGAACTTGGGGAAATACCGGTTGAGGCGGGTGACGCGGCCGCCCAGGGCCGGCTCCTTCTCGATCAGGATGACGTCATACCCGGTCTCGGCGGCTTCCAGCGCGGCTGTGACGCCTGCGATGCCGCCGCCTATGACGGCGATCGTCTGGCTCTGCGGTCCGTCCTGTGCCATGGTCCCTCTTTTCAAAACACGTGTTGTTGTTCAATGTCCTGGCCGCCTGCATGTATTCATGCAACAGGCGAAGCGTCAAAACAGGCAAATTGCCGCACGCGCGCAGGTCCTTGAGAGAAAGTGCAGTCTTTCGAGCCTTTGCCCAAAATCCCCTCGGACAGCAAGGCGCGCTCGTGTCATGAGCCTGCACGGGCGCTGCTCCCATATACCTTGCAAAAGCATTTTGTAAAAGGGGGACATATTCATTTATGCGTATTTTTTTATACAGCACTCTGGCGAATACCCTTCAGGGATGGTAAAGCCTTCCCGGAAATTCGAGGAAAGGGGCCGCGCGTCAGGTGGCCTTTGCGTTGAAAGAAGAGGGAGAAATTCACATGTCGAAACTCGTTCCGCCTCATGGGGCCGATGAGGTCATACCGCTGCTCGTGCCGGCCGCCGAGCGCGCCGCCATGCTGGAGCACGCCAAGACCCTGAAGCAGGTCAAGATCGGCTCGCGCGCGGTCTCCGATGTCTCCATGTTCGCCATGGGCGCCTATTCGCCGCTGGAAGGCTTCATGAACGAGGCGGACTGGCGCGGCGTATGCGCAGACATGAAGATGGAAAACGGCCTGTTCTGGCCCATTCCCATCACCTGCCCGGTGACCACGGAGGTGGCCGATACCATTGCCGAGGGCGAGGAAGTGGCGCTGGTCAACGAGGAAACCGGCGAGATCATGGCCATTCTCGACGTGGCCGAAAAGTATTCTCCCGACAAGGCCTTCGAATGCCAGCACGTCTATCGCACCACCGACATGGAGCATCCGGGCGTGCAGGCCACCATGGAGCTGGGCGATGTCTATCTGGCCGGGCGCGTCAAGGCGCTCTCGGAGGGCGAATACGCGGAGAAATACGGCGAGCTGTTCATGCGCCCGGCGGAATCGCGGGCCGAATTCGCCAAGCGTGGCTGGTCCAAGGTGGCGGCCTTCCAGACCCGCAATCCCATGCACCGCTCCCATGAGCATCTGGCCAAGATCGCCGTGGAGACCCTCGACGGGGTGTTCATCCACCAGGTGCTGGGCAAGCTCAAGCCCGGCGACATTCCCGCCGAGGTGCGCACCAGGGCCATCCAGGCGATGATCGACAACTATTTCGTGCCGGGCACGGTGATCCAGGCGGGCTATCCCATCGAGATGCGCTATGCCGGCCCGCGCGAGGCCCTGCTGCATGCGGTCATCCGCCAGAACTTCGGCTGCTCGCACCTGATCGTCGGGCGCGACCATGCCGGGGTGGGCGATTATTACGGCCCCTTCGATGCCCAGGACATCTTCGACGAGCTGTGGGAAGGCGCCCTTGTCACCCAGCCGCTGAAGATCGACATCACCTTCTATTGCAGGAAGTGCGACGGCATGGCCACCGCCAAGACCTGTCCGCATGGCAAGGAGGACCGCATCACCATCTCCGGCACCGAGCAGCGCCGCCGCCTCGCCGCCGGCGAGGACATCCCGCCGGAGTTCTCCCGCCCCGAGGTGGTCAAGGTCCTGCAGGAATACTACGCCTCGCTGAACAGCTGAGGCGTGCCAGCGCT
>JALSNA010000419.1 GCA_026987255.1 Hyphomicrobiales bacterium
GGAAGGTGCGTCCGCAAGACCTGAGAGCCTTTTGCCCCCGCCTTGGTCAGGGGTCAAGGAAAATACGCTTGTTGCACTCCTCCTGTTTTGAAACCGGCCCTGCTATTGGTGGGCAAGACAAGATCACTGAGATGCAACGCATTTACCGCCCGAAGGGGCTGGCGCCACGTTCTTGCTAATCCAGCAGGCCGAGATTGCGCAGGCGTTCGGGATCCTGATCCCACTTCTCGCGCACCTTGACGAACAAAAACAGGTGCACCTTGCGCCCGCCCAGCAATTGCGAGATTTCCTCGCGCGCCGCCTTGCCGATCTCCTTGATGGTCTGGCCGCCCTTGCCGATGACGATTTTCTTCTGGCTGTCGCGCAGCACATAGATGGTCTGCTCGATGCGCACCGAGCCATCGGGGCGCTCCTGCCAGCTTTCCGTCTCCACATGGGAGGCATAGGGCAGCTCGTCATGCAGCCTGAGATAGAGCTTCTCGCGCGTCACCTCCGCCGCCAGCATGCGCATGGGAAAGTCCGACAGCTGATCCTCCGGATAGAGCCATGGGCCAGGCGGCATCTGTTCAGCCAGATAGCTGCGCAAGTCCGCCAGTCCCGAACCTTTCAGCGCCGAAACCAGGAAAGTGGCCTGAAAGGCATATTCGCCATTGAAGGCATCCACCAGCTCCAGCAGCTGCGGCTTCTCCACCAGGTCGATCTTGTTGATCACCAGCACCACCCTTTGGCCGCTCTTTTTCAGCCCCTCCAGGATGCGCCGGTTCTGCTCGTCCAGTCCGCGCCGGGCATCCACCAGCCAGGCCACCACGTCGGCATCCCCTGCCCCGGCCCAGGCGGCCTCCACCATGGCCTCGTCCAGCTTGCGGCGCGGCTTGAAGATGCCCGGCGTGTCGATGAAAATGATCTGGCTGGAGCCTTCGATGGCAATGGCCCGCACCCGGGTGCGCGTGGTTTGCACCTTGTGGGTAACGATGGAGACCTTGGCCCCCACCAGGGAGTTGATGAGCGTCGACTTTCCGGCGTTCGGCGCGCCTATGATGGCCACGAACCCGCAGCGGGTCTGGCTGTCCTGCCGGTTGTCTTGCGCCTGCCGATCTGTCATTTCGTATCTTTCACCTGTTCCAGCAGGGCCTGTGCGGCCGCCTGCTCGGCCTTGCGTTTGGAGCCGGCCTCGCCCCTTGCCTGTCCCAATTTCGCGATGCGCACCTGCATGACGAAACGCGGCGCATGATCCGGCCCCGAGCGCGACAGCTCTTCATAGAGCGGCATGTCCAGTCCCCTTGCCGCCGCCCATTCCTGCAGGGCGGATTTCGGATCGCGCGGTGCATCCTCGTAGCGGGCAAAAAATGGCTCCCAATGTGAAATGATGAATTTTTTCGCCGCTTCAAGCCCCCGGTCGAGATAAATGGCCGCAATGACCGATTCGGCCAGATCGCCCAGCACGTTGAGCGATGTCTTGGCCTGCCCCCTGCGGGTGCTCTCGCCGGTCCGCATGAGCTCGCCCAGCCCCAGCTTCTGCGCCACCTGTGCGCAGGTTTCCTTGCGCACCAGGTAGTTCAGATGCCGCGCCAGGCGCCCTTCCTCATGCTGCGGATAGCGCCGGTAGAGGGCATCGGCGATGACCAGCCCCAGCACCCTGTCACCGAGGAACTCCAGCCTCTGGTAGTCAAGGGCCGGGGCGCGCCCCGAGGCCGAATGGGTCAGCGCCTGGGCGAGCAAGTCAGGAGAGGCAAAGCGGTATCCCGTGGCCTTCTCGAACGCCGCCGCCAGTTTCTCCTCTAGCCCAGCCATGTGCCGATCCGGCTCCAGCGAATGACGAAAGGCCACATCCACGGCTGCCAGACGGAGGCCTGCGGTGTGTGGGAAAAGAAGATGATCTTGGCCTTGCCCACCAGGTTTTCATAGGGCACATAGCCCACCTCGTTGAGAAAACGGCTGTCGGTGGAATTGTCGCGGTTGTCGCCCATCATGAAATAATGATTTGGCGGCACGGTATAGATGCCCGTGTTGTCGGCCATGCCGTTGTCGAACAGGTCATGGACCACGTAAGTCACCCCATTGGGCAAGGTCTCGCGAAACTGGCGGATGTGCTGGCCCTTGCGCGGACCTTCGGTAACGATGAAATCCTCGATGCGCTTGCGCGGCACCGCCTTGCCGTTGATGTAGAGCACCCCCTGCCTGACCTGGATGCGGTCACCGGGCAGGCCGATGAGCCGTTTCACGTAATCGATCTTAGGATCGCGCGGCAGCTTGAAGACGACCACATCCCCGCGCCGCGGCCTGGCTGCGAAGATGCGCCCCTTGATCGGCACCGGCCCGAAGGTGAACAGGTCCTTGCCGAACACCGACAGGGTGAAGTTGAAGGAATATTTGCTGTAGCCATAGGCCAGCTTGTTGACGAAAATGTAATCGCCGATCCACAGCGTCGGGATCATCGAGCCCGAGGGAATGTTGAAAGGCTGAAACAGAAACGTGCGGATGACGAAGGCGATCAGCAGCGCCTGCAGGATGACCTTTATGGTCTCCCAGATGCCTTCATCGGGCTTTTTCTGCACCTGTGTGCTCACGGCGTCCGTCCTGTCCGGATTGCAAGGAAATGCTGATCTCTGTTACCCCCTGCCGCTGGCAGCGTCAATCGAACTGGCATCAAGCGGCAGGTTTTTGCCAGCATGTGGCGCTTTTGCACCGGATCGGCCTTCAGCCTGCCTCGATGACCACGAAGGCCTGGGCATAGGGGTATTCATCGCTCAAGGACAGATGCAGGCGCGCCGTCATCCCGTCCGGCGTGATCGCCGCCAGCCGCCTGGCCGCACCGCCACGAAGCGCCAGCGCCGGGCGCGAAAAGGCATCGTGCGTCACCGCGATCTCCTTCCAGCCCACGCCCTGGCGAAAACCGCTGCCCAGAGCCTTGGCGCAGGCTTCGCGCGCCGCGAAGCGCTTGGCAAGGGTGGCCGCCGGATCGGGGCGCGAAAAGGCCAGATCGCGCTCATTCGCGGTAAAAATCCTGTCGACGAATCGCATCCCGCGCCGCTCCAGCAGCGCGGCAATGCGCCGGATGTCCGTCAGATCGGTGCCGATTCCCAGGATCATGCCCCTACTCCGCCGCCTCGCGCCGCGTGATGCGCCGCGCCAGCCGGGTGCGCTTTTGCGCCTGATAGCGCTCCACGGCGCGCCGCACCAGCAGGTAGAAGAATGCTCCGGCCACGGCCCCTATGGGAATGCCCCCCACCAGCATGGGCACGAAAACCGGCTCCAGGATGCCCCACACGGCGCGGCCAAATCCGGCCGGATCGGCAAACAGCATCCACAGCAGGCCATGGGGCATCTGGATGTGGATTTCGCCCTTGTGGGCATAGCCCAGCATCAGCCCGCCGAGATTGTAGGCGCTCCACCAGATGAAAGGGAAAGTCAGCGGATTGCCCACCGCCGTGCCCAGCGCCGAGGCGATGATCGAGCCGCCGAACAGCCAGGCCAGAATGCCCGCCAGGATGAAATGAAACCCGACGAAGGGCGTGAACGAGACAAAGGCCCCGAAGGCAAAGCCCAGGGCGATGGCATGAGGCGAGGCGCCGATGCGCTTGGCCCGGTGCCAGATATAGAGATAGCCGCGCTTGAGCCCCCTGCGCGGAAAGACGAAGTTCCGCAGGCGCTCGAAAAGAGATGGTTTATCCCGGCGGGCAAACATGCTGCCAGTTTATACCTCATTTGCTCAAGGCCGGTTAATGCGCGGCTTCTTGAAACAGGGCTATTTTTTCAGCCCCCGGCTGCCCGGCTTGACGGCCTCAATGGCGGCCAGCTCCGGCGGCAGATTATCCGGCGCATATGTTTCGATGTGCAATTGCGCCAGGCTGACCAGCGGCACGCCGACATCGGCGCTTCCCGCCGAGCGGTCGATCAGGCAGGCCGCGCCCGCCACCTCGCCGCCATGAGCGCGGATTCCCTCGATACACTCGCGTGACGACAAACCGGTGGTCACGATGTCCTCCACCATGAGACAGCGCGCCCCTGGCGCGATCTCGAACCCGCGGCGCAAGACCAGATCGCCCTCCACCCGCTCGAAGAAGATCGCCGGACACCCCAGCTGGCGGGCCGTCTCATAGCCCACGATGACCCCGCCCATGGCCGGCGAGACCACCAGATCGAACCTGCCTCCGATGACCTTGCGCACCTTGTCAGCCAGCGCCGAACACAGCCGCTGCGCCCTTTCCGGATCGCTCAGCACCCTGGCGCATTGCAGATATTGCCCGCTGCGCAACCCGGAGGAGAGAATGAAGTGCCCCTCCAGCAGGGCCCCGGCGGCGCGAAATTCCTCCAGCACCTGATCTGCCGTCATCATGACCAAAATCCTTCATTTTTGACGAAACCGCCAACCCGTCAAGGTTATACCTGCATTGCCCCTGGCCGCAACTGGGTGAAAAAAAGGCCCAACCATGCGATGGTTGAGCCTTGAACACTGCATCTGCGGATCATGCCTCACTCGGTGGCTTCCACCACCTCTTCGGTCTCCTCGGCGGCGGCGCGGGCGCGGTCGGCCGCACCCTTGGCATCCGGGTCGCGATCCACCAGTTCGATCACCGCCATGGGCGCATTGTCGCCATGACGGAAGCCGGCCTTGAGCACGCGGGTATATCCGCCGTTGCGCTCCTTGTAACGCGGGCCGAGCACCTCGAAGAGCTTCTTCGCCTCTTCCTTCTTGCCCTGCAGGCGGGCAATGGCAATGCGGCGCGAATTGAGATCGCCCTTCTTGGCCAGGGTGATGAAGCGGTCCATCACGCGGCGCAGATCCTTGGCCTTGGGCAAGGTGGTGACGATCTGCTCATGGGTGATGAGCGCCGCCGCCATGTTGGCGAACATGGCCTTGCGGTGCTCGTGGGTGCGGTTGAATTTCCGGCCCTTTTTCCTGTGGCGCATTTTCCAAGTCTCCCGGATGACCGCCCTGCCCTTCCCGGGCCGGCGGCTCTGTTCATTCAGTAATTGCTGTCGTATTTCTTGGCCAGCTCTTCGATGTTCTCCGGCGGCCAGTTGGGCACTTCCATGCCCAGGTGCAGGCCCATCTGCGCCAGCACCTCCTTGATCTCGTTGAGCGACTTGCGGCCGAAGTTCGGCGTGCGCAGCATCTCCGCTTCCGTCTTCTGGATCAGATCGCCGATATAGACGATGTTGTCGTTCTTCAGGCAATTGGCCGAGCGCACCGAAAGCTCCAGCTCGTCCACCTTCTTCAGCAGGGCGGCGTTGAACTCCAGCTCCGGCTTCTCCTCCTCGACGGCCTGCTGGGCGGGCTCCTCGAAGTTGATGAAGATCTGCAGCTGATCTTGCAGGATGCGCGCCGCATAGGCCACCGCATCGTCGGGCTTGACCGAGCCATCGGTCTCCACCGTCAAGCTCAGCTTGTCATAGTCCAGCACCTGGCCCTCGCGGGTGTTCTCCACCTTGTAGGAGACGCGCTTGACCGGCGAATAGAGGCTGTCGACGTAGATCAGGCCGATGGGTGCATCATCGGTGCGGTTGCTGTCGGCCGGAACATAGCCCTTGCCGGTATTGACCGTGAGCTCCATGCGCAGCTCCACGCCCTCATCCAGGGTGCAGATCACGTGATCCTTGTTGAGCACCTCGACATCTGCCGTCTCCTCGATGTCGCCGGCGGTGACCACGCCGGGGCCTTCCTTTTTCAGGGTGACGCGCTTTGGCCCTTCGTTGAACATGCGAAAGGCGATTTCCTTCACGTTGAGGACGATGTCGGTGACATCCTCGCGCACCCCGGCGATGGAGGAAAACTCGTGCAGGACGCCATCGATCTGGATCGAGGTCACCGCCGCGCCCTGCAGCGACGACAGCAAGACCCGCCGCAGGGCATTGCCCAGCGTCATGCCGAAACCGCGCTCCAGCGGCTCGGCGGTAATGGTGGCCTGCCTTTCCGGATCGCGCCCCGGAATGACCTCAAGCTTGGTGGGCTTGATGAGTTCCTGCCAGTTTTTCTGATTGACTTGCTGCATATGATGGCATCCTGCTTGGAATCACCCGGCCATGCCGCCGGGCCAGTCCCAGATCCTTGTTGAAGCCGCCGGGCTGGCGCTGTCCACGCGCCCGGCGGCCTTGGTGTCTGCTGCCCGGCCATGGACCGGACATGAGGCAGATCACACCCGGCGGCGCTTGCGCGGGCGGGTGCCGTTGTGCGGGATCGGCGTCACGTCGCGAATGGCGGTGATCTGCAATCC
Source organism: Hyphomicrobiales bacterium (assembly GCA_026987255.1). GTDB lineage: Bacteria > Pseudomonadota > Alphaproteobacteria > Rhizobiales > Aestuariivirgaceae > Thermopetrobacter. The sequence continues at coordinate 6,216 of JALSNA010000419.1, forward strand.
CGCCGCCTGCAGGGCACGCAGCGCCGATTCACGCCCCGACCCGGGCCCGCAGACCTCCACCTCGATGGTCTTCATGCCATGCTCCATGGCCGCCTTGGCGGCATCCTCGGCGGTGAGCTGGGCGGCATAGGGCGTGGACTTGCGCGAGCCCTTGAAGCCCATCTTGCCGGCCGTGGACCAGCTGATGGCATTGCCCTGCACATCGGTAATGGTGATCATGGTGTTGTTGAACGTCGCATTGACGTGGGCAACACCGGTGGTGACATTCTTGCGTTCCTTGCGGCGGACGCGCTTGGTATCCCGTGCCATGGAATGGATGTTCCTTCGACTTTGCAAACCGTGCCGCCGCCGGTTTTTCCGGCTGCGCGGCGCATCAAGACCCTGCTGGGTGAATTACTTCTTCTTGCCGGCGATGGGCTTGGCCGGCCCCTTGCGGGTGCGCGCATTGGTATGGGTGCGCTGGCCGCGAACGGGAAGGCCGCGGCGGTGCCGCAGGCCGCGGTAGCAGCCCAGATCCATCAGGCGCTTGATGTTCATGGCCACCTGGCGGCGCAGATCGCCCTCCACCACGTAGTCATGATCGATGACCTCGCGGATCTGGATCACCTCCGCGTCGGAAAGCTCATTGACGCGGCGCGAATCCTCGATGCCCACCTTTTCGCAAATGTCCTTTGCGAACTTCGGGCCGATGCCGTGAATATACTGAAGCGCGATGACGACGCGCTTGTTCGTGGGAATGTTGACGCCAGCGATACGGGCCACTGCTCTTGCCTCACACATTGCGCGCCCGCCGCTATATGCGGCAGGCACATGGTTTCAATCCTGTAGTGCTGCTGACAGCCTGATGGTCACGGGCAAAAGCTCTCCAGCCGGATTGGCTCATGGCCGCACCAACGGAAAGCCCAAGCTCCAAGCACCTTTGGAAAGCATCTCATAAGCCGCCCGTGCGATTCCGTCAAGCGGCATTGCCATGCTTTTTTCTCCACGGTGCCTGCGCGCGCCTCAGGCCAAGGAATCCAGCACCTCCTCGATTTGCCGGGTCACGTCGTCGATGGCGGCCATGCCGTCCACCTTTTTGACGATACCCTTGGACTCGTAATAGTCGATCAGCGGGGATGTCTGCGCATGATAGGCCGAAAGCCTGGAGCGCACCGTCTCCTCGTTGTCATCGGCCCGGCGGGTAAACTCGGTGCC
>JALSNA010000420.1 GCA_026987255.1 Hyphomicrobiales bacterium
AGCCGCCGATGAGTGGGAAAGGGCGCATGGAAACCGGCCGCAAGTTGCGCTGGTGACGCTGGATGACGAGACCGGCGCGGCGCGGGGCCGGCGGGAGTGGGCTGCCAACCTGCTGGCGGCGGGCGGCATCGCGGCCAGGACAATGGGGCTGGAGGATTTTCATGGACGCCATGCCGTGGCCATCCTGTGCGCCGGGGATGCCAGGCTGGCCGAACGCGGGGCACAGGCCATCACGCAACTGAAGGAAAAAGGCGCACGCCAGGTATGGATCGCGGGAAAGCCGCAGGTTATGGCGCAGCTTCTGGCGGCGGGAGCCGAGGGAGCGGCCCATGCGGGCATGGATGCCCTGGCCTTTCTGCGCAGGCTGCATGAAATCCTGGGGGTGTCGTGATGGGCAAGGCGAGCAGATTGGCGGATTTCGCGGCGGTGGATTTCGCGGCGGTGGATTTTGCCCTGCCGGAGCGGCCCGCGCCCTGCCCCAGCGGCGAGAGCCAGACGGCGGAAGGCATCGCCATCAAGCGCTCTCATGGGCCCGCCGATGTGGCGGATCTGGCGCATCTGCCGGGCTATCCGGGCCTGTTTCCCTTTCATCGCGGCCCCTACCCCACCATGTATGCCGCCCGGCCCTGGACCATCCGCCAATATGCGGGCTTTTCCACCGCCGAGGACTCCAACGCCTTCTACCGGCGCAACATCGCGGCGGGCCAGAAGGGACTGTCGGTGGCCTTCGATCTGCCCACCCACCGCGGCTATGATTCCGATCACCCGCGGGTGGCCGCCGATGTGGGCATGGCCGGGGTGGCCATCGATTCCATTCTCGACATGCGCACCCTGTTCGACGGCATCGACCTGGGCGAGATGAGCGTCTCCATGACCATGAACGGCGCGGTGCTGCCCATCCTGGCGCTTTACGTGGTGGCGGCGGAGGAGCAAGGCGTTGCCCACGAAAAGCTGACGGGCACCATCCAGAACGACATCCTCAAGGAGTTCATGGTGCGCAACACCTTCATCTATCCTCCTGCCCCGTCGATGCGCATCATTTCCGACATTTTCGCCTGGACGGCGGATGAAATGCCGCGCTTCAATTCCATTTCCATCTCCGGCTATCACATGCAGGAGGCCGGGGCGAGCGCCGATCTGGAGCTGGCCTATACGCTGGCCGACGGGGTGGAATACGTGCGCGCCGGCATGGCGGCGGGCATGGAGGTGGATGCCTTCGCGCCGCGCCTGTCGTTCTTCTTCGCCATCGGCATGAATGTCTTCATGGAGATCGCCAAGCTGCGCGCGGCGCGGCTCCTGTGGGCGCGATTGATGCGGCAGTTTTCACCGCGCAACGAAAAATCGCTCATGCTGCGCACCCATTGCCAGACGTCGGGCTGGTCGCTCGCGGCGCGCGATGTCTTCAACAACGTCACCCGCACCGCCTATGAGGCCACCGCCGCGGTGCACGGGCACACCCAGTCGCTGCACACCAATGCCCTGGACGAGGCCCTGGCCCTGCCGACGGACTTTTCCGCCCGCATCGCGCGCAACACGCAACTGTTCCTGCAACAGGAGGCCGGGGTGCGCGTGCCCGCCGACCCGTGGGGCGGCAGCTTCTTCATCGAGAAGCTGACGCAGGATCTGGCCGGGCGGGCCATGGCGCATATCGCCCAGGTGGAGGAGATGGGCGGCATGGCGCGCGCCATAGCCGATGGCCTGCCCAAGCTGCGCATCGAGGAGGCGGCGGCGCGCACCCAGGCGCGCATCGATGCCGGGCGGCAGGTAATCACCGGGGTGAACCGCTACCAGGTGGAGAATGAGCCGCAAATCGAGGTGCTGAAGGTGGACAACGCGGCGGTGCGCGCCCGCCAGATCGAAAAGCTGAAACAGTTGCGCGCCGGGCGCAACGAGGCGGCCACGCAGGCGGCCCTGGAGGCGCTGACCAACATGGCAAAGGGCGATGGCAACCTGCTGGAAGGGGCCATAGCGGCGGCGCGGGCGCGCGCCACGGTGGGCGAAATCTCGCTGGCGCTGGAGAAGGTCTTTGGCCGCCACGAGCCGCCCATCAAGGTGCTCAAGGGCGTCTATGCGCAAGAGGCGGGCGAGGAGACCATCGCCGCGGTGCGCGAGAAAACCCGCGCCTTCGCCGAGGCCGAGGGACGGCCCTTGCGCATCCTGGTGGCCAAGGTGGGACAGGACGGCCATGACCGGGGCCAGAAGGTCATAGCCTCGGCCTTCGCCGACATGGGCTTCGATGTCATCACCGGACCGCTTTTCGCCACCCCGGAAGAGGTGGCCGAGATGGCCCTGGCGGAGGATGTGCACATCATCGGCATCTCGACCCTGGCGGCGGGGCATCTGAGCTTCGTGCCGGCCATCCGCGCAGCGCTCGTTCAGGCCGGGCGGGAAGACATCATGATCGTGGTGGGCGGCGTCATCCCGCCGGGCGATTTCGCCGCCCTGAAAGCTGCCGGAGCCGCTGCCATATTCCCCCCCGGCACCGCCATCACGCAAGCCGCCGCAGAGCTGGTGGATGCCCTCAACGCCGCCAGAGGCTACGCCCAGCCGCCGGTGGAGGGGTAAGGGCGGCTCCGCTGCGCGCCGGAAGGGAGCTGCTTTCCCTCATGGAATGTTTCGTGTGGCGAATCGGGGAGCAAGAATATTCAGAGAGGCAAAGGTGCCCCTTACACCCCCGGCGCGGCGAGGGAGCCGAAGCGGGTGGTGATGCGGTCAAGCAGGCCGTCGCGCACATCGCGGTAGGCGGCGAGGATGTGATCGCGCGCGCCGAAGAAGGCGGACGGATCCTGGGTCGGCCAGTATTCCACCTCCACCGCCTCGGTGCGGGTCAGCTCCAGGGCGTGATGGTGGGCCTCCGGGGAGAGGGTTATGATGAGATCGAAGCCGCCGTCGTCGAGATCGTCGAAGGCCTTGGGGGTGAAATGGCGCATGTCGATGCCCATCTCGTCCATCACCGCCACCACGAAGGGATCGGGCTCGCCACCTTCCGGGCGCACGCCGCACGAATCGACATAGACGCGCGCCCCATAGAGATGCTTCATCAGGGCCTCGGCCATGGGCGAGCGGAAGGCATTCAGCGTGCAGGCGAAGAGGACGGCCCCGGGCAAATCCGCCATGCTCACCCCCGCCAGTGGAGAACGGCCACGAGGGTGAACAGGCGCCGGGCGGTGTCGAAATCGGTCTCCACCTTGCCCTCAAGGCGCTGGCGCAGGATCTCCGTGCCCTCGTTGTGCAGCCCGCGGCGGGCCATGTCGATGGTCTCGATGCGGCTGGGAGCGGCCTTGCGGATGGCCTCGAAATAGCTCTCGCAGAGCATGTGATAATCGCGCACCACGCGGCGGAAGGGCGACAGGGCCAGGCCGATGACGATCAGTTTTTCGCCGCCCTCGCGGGAGATGTCGAAAAGCAGCCGCTTGTCCACGATGGCCAGCCGCAGGGCATAGGGGCCGGGCGTTCTGCCGGTGACCGAGAAGCGGTTGTCCTGCAACAGGTCATAGATGGCCACCTTGCGCTCGTGCTCGATGTCGGCGGAAGGGGCGCGCGCCAGGCTTTCGTCCAGCTCCACCTTGGCCAGGCGCTCCGTGGCCGGCCAGTCTGTGCGCCCCTGCGCCATGTCACCTCACTGCCTGAGCCGTCTGGCCACCGAGCGCGCATGGGCCTTTAGCCCCTCCACCCGCGCCAGGGTCACCGCCGCCGGGCCGATCCTGTCCAGCGATGATTGGTCACAGCGCAGCAAGGTGGTGCGCTTCATGAAGTTGAGCACGTTCAGCCCGGAGGAGAAGCGCGCCGAGCGCGAGGTGGGCAGGACGTGGTTCGGCCCGGCCACGTAATCGCCCACCGCCTCGGGCGTGTAATGGCCGATGAAAATGGCCCCGGCGTGGCGCACCTTGTCCAGCAGGGCATCGGGATCGGCCACCGACAATTCCAGATGCTCCGGGGCGAAGCGGTTCGACAGGCTTGCCGCCTCGCTCAAGGTCTTCACGATGATGATGGCGCCGAAATCGTTCCAGCTTGCCGATGCGATATCGGCCTTGGGCAGGGTTTTCAGCTGCTCTTCCACCGCCTGGGCCACCTGCCCGGCCAAGGTTTCGCTGGGGGTGATGAGCACCGATTGGGCGGAGCGGTCATGCTCGGCCTGGGCCAGCAGGTCGGCGGCCAGCCAGTCGGGATTGGCCGAATCGTCGGCAATGGCCAGCACCTCGGAGGGCCCGGCGATCATGTCGATGCCGCAGGCGCCGAAAACCTGCCGCTTGGCCTCGGCGACAAAGGCGTTGCCCGGCCCGACGATCATGTCCACCGGGCGGATGGAGTCCGTGCCATATGCCAAAGCGGCGATGGCCTGGGCCCCGCCGATGCGCCAGATCTCGTCCACTCCGGCCACCCTGGCGGCGGCCAGCACCAGATCGTTGAGCCTGCCCTCCGGGGTGGGCACCACCATGACCAGCCGCGACACCCCGGCGACGCGGGCCGGAATGGCGTTCATCAGCACCGAGGAGGGATAGGCGGCCAGCCCGCCCGGCACATAGAGCCCGGCGGCATCCACCGGCGTCCAGCGATGGCCGAGCTGCACGCCGGTCTCGTCGGTATATGTCTCGTCAGAGGGCAGCTGGCGCGCGTGATAGGCGCGGATGCGCGCCGCGGCCAGCTCCAGCGCCTCCAGCACATCCGGGGCAATGCGCGCACAGGCCTGCTCCACCTCCTCTGCGGTGATGGCCAGGCCCTTGGCGCGGGTATCGAAACGGTCGAATTTTCCGGTCAGTTCATGAAGGGCCTCATCGCCCTCGTTGCGCACCCTGGCGATGATCTGCGCGACGGTGCTGGCCACGTCCATCTCCTGGGCCCGCCTGGCATTGAGCAGGGCGTCGAAATCCTGCGCGAAATCCGCATCCGCACTGTTGAGCATGCGCGCCATGGTCTAATCCTTGTCGTCGTGGCTGGGAATGGAGGCGGTTTCCCACATCTGGCCGAGGTCTTCAAGCCAGGCTTCGATGCATTCCACCTTGAGGCGAATGACGCCATCACCGGAGAAGGTCAGCTCGATGATGCCGCCGGGGGGCTCGTCATCGGGGATGAAGGTCATGGCCAGAAGCGACAGCACGCCATCCTTGGCCTGCTGGCGGATGTTGCGTGACTTGACCTGCAGAACGCGCTCGAAGTGCACCCCGGTGCGCGCCCGCCGCGGCGTGTCATTCGCGCCGCGCTGGGCGGCGGGCCAGTCGAAGCGGTTGGCCACCAGGGCAAAGCGCGCCTTCGAGGGCAGATAGCTCATGTCCCCCACCTTGAGGATGGCGTCCTGCATATGGGCGGAGATGACCTGCAGGTCATCGGCATCCAGCGCGGCCAGTTTCAGCAGTTTCATGTCTCTCTCCCGGAGATGAAAGGTTCTTCCTTGTGCCCCATATGGGGTCAGCCGCTCACTCTTTCGATATCCGCGCCCACGGCGGCGAGTTTTTTCTCCAGGGCCTCGAAGCCGCGGTCGAGGTGATAGACGCGATTGAGCTCGGTTTCGCCCTCGGCCGCCAGGGCGGCGATGACCAGGGAGACGGAAGCACGCAGATCGGTGGCCATGACCGGCGCGCCGGTGAGATGATCGACGCCATGCACCAGGGCGGTGTCGCCATTGAGGCGGATGTCGGCGCCCAGGCGGGCCAGCTCCTGGACATGCATGAAGCGGTTCTCGAAAATGGTCTCGCGGATGGTGGAGACGCCATCGGCGCGCGTCATCAGGGCCATGAGCTGGGCCTGCAGGTCGGTGGGAAAACCCGGATAGGGCTGGGTCTCCACCGAGACGGGATGAATGACGCCATTGCCGCGCACCCGCAGGCCGCCCTCCTCCCGGGTGATGGAGACACCGGCCTCCTCCATGACCGGCAAGACGGCGTCCAGGGTATCGCAGCGCGCACCGGTGAGGCGCACATCGCCGCCGGTCATGGCGGCGGCCATGGCATAGGTGCCGGTCTCGATGCGGTCGGCGAGCACCGGGTGGGTGGCCCCCCTCAGCCGCTCCACCCCCTGGATGCGCAGGGTGGAGGAGCCGATGCCGGAGATTTTCGCTCCCATCTTGACCAGGCAGTGGGCCACGTCGGTGACCTCCGGCTCGCGCGCGGCATTCTCGATCAGCGTCTCGCCCCTGGCCAGGGTGGCGGCCATGAGGGCAACGTGTGTGGCGCCCACCGAAACCTTGGGAAAGACGATGCGCGCGCCATGCAGGCCACCCTTGGCCCTGGCCACCACATATCCGGCCTCGACCCCGATGTCCGCGCCCAGGTCCTTGAGCGCCTTGAGGTAGAAATCCACCGGGCGGGTGCCGATGGCGCAGCCGCCGGGCAGCGAGACGCGGGCCTGATGACAGCGCGCCAGCAGCGGCCCCAGCACCCAGAAGCTGGCGCGCATGCGCGAGACCAGCTCGTAAGGGGCGGTGGTGTCGGCAATCTCTCCGGCGTGGATGCGCACCGTGTCGCCGGCGAAGGGATTGGCCCCGGCCCTCTTGCCGGCCAGGGTGGTATCGGCGCCGTGGTTGCGCAGGATCTTGCGCAGCAAGGAGACATCGGCCAGGCGCGGCATGTTGGTCAGGGTGAGAGTCTCATCGGTCAGCAGGGCGGCGATCATCAGCGGCAGGGCGGCGTTCTTGGCCCCGGAAATGTGAATGTCGCCGCGCAGCACATTGCCGCCGCGAATCAGGATGCGGTCCATGTATTCTCCCGTCAGTGGCGCGCCCCTTTGCGGACACGTGGTCAAAATCACGCCCCTTTAAGCATGAAAGACGCCAGGGCGGCAACCATGCGCGGGCGTGCGCCTGTCAGCCCCTCGGGTCATCGCCGCCCTGATCCTTGCGTCTTGATCGCGCCTGGGCCTTGCGGCGGCGCAGGTTGGCGCGCAGGCGTTCGGCCAGGTCCTCGCGGCTGGGCTTGCGGCGCGGCGCGGCGGGCTTGTCGGCAGGTTTTTTCATGGCCGTTAACCTATCATTTCCAGCATCCATGGCACAACCTGCCTCGATGAGGCGCACCCTGCGCCCTGCCGTGGCCATTTTGGGCTTGAAAAGGCCGCCGAAACAGGCCATAAGCGCACCCGTTGCTGCCGTAGCTCAGGGGTAGAGCACTCCCTTGGTAAGGGAGAGGTCGTGTGTTCAATTCACACCGGCAGCACCATTTGTTTATCTCACGGCAAGCTCGCTTCGCTCGCGCCGGTGTTTTTTTGCCGTGCGGCCTGATTTGCGAATGATCCTTTTCCCGGCGCGGGGTCATTCCATGTTCTTGAGGCAGCTGGTGACGTAGCTTTTGTAGCTGGGGCGCGAGAGGGCGAACTTCAGCCAGCAGCGTCTGCTGACGCGCTTGGCGATCCAGGCAAAGGCGATGCAGTTGGCATTGCTGTCGCATCTGGCCCTGCATCCGGAGAGGCTGGTGCG
>JALSNA010000421.1 GCA_026987255.1 Hyphomicrobiales bacterium
GCAAAAGGCGCAGCGGCTGCAACGGGACCTGGATCTGGATGTCTCTTCTCTCGCCCTGGTGCTGGATCTGCTGGATGACATGGCGCGGATGCGCGCGCGCATGCAGCGGCTGAAGGATCATTTCTGAGAAGGCCCGGCCGCACCTTGAGCGGCATTCCCTTATGCTGAAGCCCGGCCTTGGCCCGCCGCTTTTCGCCGGTCTGGCCGGGTGTCCCGGCATGGGACGGGCGATTTGCAAAAAGTTTGCATTCATTATCCATTCGTTAACCACCTGACTGATTCAATCCCGTCAATGGAATGACGGGTGTGTACCTGAATCGTTCCGCCAAAGATGAAAACTGGCGGCAGGTGTGAAATGGCAGCCTTGCAGGCACACGACAGCGGAATGCATGCGCCACGCGGCCTGAAGGGGCTGGCGGGCCTGGGTCTGAAAGCTCTGGCAGGACGGCTGCGCGGCAGACTGGCGCGGCTGGCCGTGCGTCCGGCGGCCTTTCGCGTCCAGGGACTGGCGCTTCCCTTGCACAGGGTGGGGCCGTCGTGCGCCGGTCATGCGCGGGAGATGTACCGCGGGAGGTTCTCCTTCGCGGGGGTGAGCGTGGAGTGCGCCGGGCAGGTGATCTTCGACCACAGGCCGGGCAATGATGCCTGGCTGGCCGCCTTGCACGGATTTGACTGGCTGCATGAACTGGTCACGCCGAAGCGTCAATTATGGCGGATCTTCGCCCGTTCCCTGATCGCGGACTGGGACAGCCGCCGCGGGAGCCTGCCGCGGCGGGCGCTGGCTGTGGATGTCATGGCGCGGCGGGTCATCAACTGGATTGCCGCTGCGCCAGGGCTCTTGCAGGATGCGCCGGAGGATTTTGCCCGGATCTTCTTTCATTCCCTGACCTGGCAGGTGCGCAAGCTGGCGCGGCGCAACTGGCGCAATGCCAGTGACCGTGAGCGCATTCTGGTGCGGCTGGCGCTGGCCCATGCGGCCTTCGGGTTGCGTGGCCTGGAACATACCCGCGAGGCGGCGCTGGCGCGGCTGGGGGCGGAGCTGGAGCGCCAGATTCTGCCCGATGGCGGGCACATCTCGCGCTCACCCGCCATTTTGCTCGATATCGTGGCCCTTCTTATGCCCTTGCGCGATTCCCTGCGCGCGGAGCGGCTGGCGATTCCGGCGGAGCTGGGAAATGCTCTGGAGCGGGCCTTGCCGATGTTGCGGTTCTTCCGCCATGGAGATGGCGGGCTGGCGCTGTTCAATGGCGTCAGCGATCCCATGCCCGGGCTGTTGAGCGCGGTGCTGGAGGCCGATCCGACAGCCGGGAAACCTCTTGGCCATGCGCCGCACAGCGGATATGGCCGCATGGCGCACGGGGAAGGGTTGCTCATCGCCGATGTGGGCAAACCGCCCGCGCCGGGGCTGAATGCGGATGCGGCCCTTTCCAGCGGCGCGATGGAGTTTTCCCATGGCCCGATGCGCATCATCACGAATTGCGGCGCGCCGCGCATTCCCTCTCCGGCATGGCGGGCGGCGGCGCGGCTGAGCCGGGCCCATTCCATGGCGCTGCCAGGCGGGCAGGAGGCCGGGCGGATTGTCGACAACCGGCTGACGCAGCTGCTGTTCAAGGGCCCGGC
>JALSNA010000422.1 GCA_026987255.1 Hyphomicrobiales bacterium
GATCCGTCCGCTTTCTTCGGCGCGCGCGATCACATCCTCGCCGCCTACCGCGATGTGCGCGACGGCCTGCTTGACCGCATCACCACCCGCTTCGGCTCGCTTGCCGCACCGGGGGTGTGAAGGAAAGAGCCGGCAGCCCCCATGGGCAGCCACCCCGCCAACCGCCGGGCCCGAAGCTCAGCCTTCGATCTTCGAGAAATCGGCCACGGTGGCGGCGGCGTCGCGGATGCGGGCGAGGAGTTTCAGGCGGTTTTCACGCAAGGTGGGATCCTCGGCATTGACAATGACCTTGTCGAAGAAATCGTCCACCGGAGCGCGCAGCCGCGCCAGGGCGGCCATGGCGGCGGCGAAATCCTCCGCCGCGATGGCTTTTTTCGCATTGGCGCGCGCCTGGCGCACCGCCGTGGCCAGGGCCTTTTCCGCCCCGGTGATGAGCAGCCGGGCATCGGGGTCGCCGCCATAGGCGCGCTTGTCCCTTTTCTCCTCGATGCGCAGGATGTTGGAGGCGCGCTTGACCCCGGCCAGCAGGTTCCGGCCGTCCTCCGTGGCCAGAAAGTCCTCCAGAGCCTTGACGCGGCGCACGACCATCAGCAGATCGTCCTGATTCCCCAAGGCAAAGACGGCGTCGATCAGATCATGACGCACCCCCTGGTCGCGCAGGTGCACCTTCAGCCGTCCGGCCATGAAGGCCAGCAGATCAGCGGCGATGTCTCCGGCATCGGCCTTGCCGGCATCGAAGGCGGGCGACAGCCGCACCCTGTCCTCCAGGAAGGCCGAAAGCGGCAACCTGAGCTCGTTTTCCAGGATGATGCGGATGACGCCCAAGGCGGCGCGGCGCAGGGCGAAGGGATCGCGCGAGCCGGTGGGCTTTTCGTCCGCGGCCCAGAAATTGGCCAGCAGGTCGATCTTGTCGGCCAGCGCCACGGCCACCGCTACCGGCTCGGAGGGCACCGAATCGGAAGGCCCTTGCGGCTTGTAGTGATCGGCGATGGCCTGGGCGATGAAGGGCGGCACACAGCCCTTCAGGGCATAATACTTGCCCATGACGCCCTGCAGTTCGGGGAACTCGCCGACCATGCCGGTGGTCAGATCGGCCTTGGCCAGACGCGCCGCAAGGGCGGCCTCCTCCTCATCGGCATTGACGAAGGGGGCAAGCTCGCGCGCCAGGGCCTCCAGGCGGCGCACCCTGTCGCCCTGGCTGCCCAATCTGGCGTGGAAGGTGATGGCATCGAGCGCCGCAACGCGCTGATCCAGCGGCGTGGCCAGATCCGTCTCCCAGAAGAAGCGGGCATCGGCCAGGCGGGCGGCGATCACCCGGTTGTTGCCGGCGATGATCCTCTTGCCGCCATCGGCGCTTTGCAGGTTGGAGACCAGAAGATAGCGGTTGGCCAGCGCCCCGCCGTTCTTCGGATTGGTCAGGGCAAAGCACTTCTGGTGGCTGCGGATGGTGGAAATGATGACCTCCGGCGGCACCTCCAGGAAGCTTTCGTCGAACTCGCCCATGAGCACCACCGGCCATTCCACCAGACCGGCGGTTTCTTCCACCAGCCTTTCGTCCTCCACCAGCTCCAGGCCGGCGGCGGCGGCCAGTTTTTGCGCCTGCTGGCGGATGGCGGACATGCGCGCATCGCCATCCACGATGACGAAAGCCTCGCGCAGCTTGTCCTCGTATTCGGCAAAGGAGGAGACGGAAATTTCACCGGGGGCCATGAAGCGGTGGCCGCGGGTCATGCTGCCGGAGCCGATGCCCTCGATCCGGAAGTCCACCACCTCGCCGCCCAGCAGGCAGATGATGGAATGCAAGGGGCGCACCCAGCGCAGCTTGTGGCGGCCCCAGCGCATGGACTTGGGCCATGGAAACTTGCGGATGATCTCCGGCAGGGCTTCGGCCAGGACATCGGCGGTGGGGCGGCCGGGCCTTTCGATGCGGGCCACGTAATAGGCCCCCTTCTTCTCGTCCGTCACCACGTCGCATTCGGCCAGGGTCAGGCCGGTGGCGCGCAAGAAGCCCTGGATGGCCTTCTCCGGGGCATCGATGCGCGGGCCGCGCCTCTCCTGGGAGACATCGGGGGTCTTTTGCGGCACATCTTCGATGACCACGATCAGGCGGCGCGGGCCGGAGAGGGCGCGCGCATCACCGAAGCGCAATCCGGCCTCCTTGAGCGCCTCGCCCACCATGCGGGCGAGATCCCGCGCCCCGCGCTGTTGCAGGCGGGCGGGGATTTCTTCCGAAAACAGCTCGATGAACAGCTCGCTCATTGGCCCGCCTCCCGCTTGCAGCCGCCGCCGGCCCTGGTTCTCGCCCAGGCCTCGCAGCAGCCCTTGGCCAGGGCGCGCACCCTGAGGATATAGGCCTGCCGCTCGGTCACCGAAATGACGCCGCGCGCATCGAGCAGGTTGAAGACATGGGAGGCCTTGATGCACTGGTCATAGGCCGGCTGGGCCAGCAGGTGGCAATCACCCTTGTCCCCCTCCTTGAGCAGGCGGGCGCATTCGGCTTCCGCGTCCTCGAAATGCCGTTGCAGCATGTCCGTGTCGGCATATTCGAAATTGTAGCGCGAATATTCCTCTTCGGCCTGCAGGAAGACATCGCCATAGGTGACCTTGTCATCCCCCTGGCCGCCGTTGAAGTTCAGCTCATAGACATTGTCCACGCCCTGCACATACATGGCCAGCCGCTCCAGGCCATAGGTGAGCTCGCCGGAGACCGGATCGCAATCGAGCCCGCCGACCTGCTGGAAATAGGTGAACTGGCTGACCTCCATGCCATCGCACCAGACCTCCCAGCCCAGCCCCCAGGCGCCCAGGGTGGGGCTTTCCCAGTCATCCTCGACGAAGCGGATGTCATGGACCGCAGAATCGATGCCGATGGCCGCCAGGGAGCCCAGATAGAGCTCCTGCAAATCATCCGGCGAGGGCTTGAGGATGACCTGATACTGGTAATAGTGCTGCAAGCGATTGGGGTTTTCGCCATAGCGGCCATCCGAAGGGCGGCGGCAGGGCTGCACATAGGCCGCCTTCCACGGCAGCGGGCCGATGGAGCGCAAGGTGGTGGCCGGGTGAAAGGTGCCCGCGCCCACCTCCATGTCATAGGGCTGCAGGATGACGCAGCCGTGCCCGGCCCAGTAGTCATGCAAGGTCAGGATGAGATCCTGAAAGGAGGTCTTGGGGGAGCGCCCCCCTGTGGTGTCGCTCATGGTGATCCGCCCTGGGAATACAGGTTGCATTGCCCACCCTGATTAGGGTCTGTTGACGTTTGCCAGGTCACACCGGTTTCAGCTCAAAATTCACCAGTGCCAGCCAATTTTGTGCAGACAGGGTGATCCCCTTTCAAGCAGAATTTGCGCCGCAATGGTGGATTTTGGCGAAATCCCCCAAGGGACGCGGCGAAAATTGCCCCCAGCGCGCGAATTTTCCCTTCCGATCGGACGATCGCCGCGGTCAAATTCATCACGCTGAAAGCAATTTTCGCCAGCGCCGGTGCGATCTGGCAAACGTCAACAGACCCTAGGGGGCTTGGCATGCAAGGTCAATCGTCCGATGGCTCGTAGATGCCGGTTTTGGGGTCTTTTTTCAGCGTCACGGTCTTTTCCCCCTTGCGATGCCCGCCGCGCACCTTGCCGGTATCCTTTCCGCGGCGCGATCCGGAGGCCTTGTCGCGCATCCGCGCCTCGCGCTCGCGCAGGAACTTGAAGGTCATGAAGACCAGGGCCATGACGAGCACAAAGATGAAAAACTTCGCCAGCATGTGCCTTCCTCTTGGCTCAGCGCAGGGACAAGGGCGCGCCATTGCGCAGGATGTTCTCCGCCTCAGGGGTATAGCCCCCGCCGTCGCGATGCAAGACCAGGGGCGGCAAAAGGCTCACCGGCGCGGCGGAGGCCTTCACGCCCTGGATGATGACGCGCCCGGCGGGCTCTTGCGGGCTGGCCGCCAGGGGCAGGATGCGGATGTCCCCCAGATGACGGGCAAAGGCGCACAGCAGCGCATCCAGGCTGGCGGCGGGATAAATGATGCTCACCGTGCCGCGCGGGCGCACCATGGCGGCCAGCACCCTGATCCAGGCGGCCAGATCGTCTTTGGCGAAGGCATGGGCGGCGGCGCGCTGCGGAAGCGGCGAGGCGGCGATGCGGCCGCGCTGGTAATAGGGCGGATTGGCGAAGGCATGGGCAAAGGTTCCATGGCGCGGCCATTGCGCCAGATCCTGGCGCATGGCCTTGCGCACGTCGCCGCGCAGCACCTGCAACTGACTGGCAAAGCCATTGCGCGCGGCGTTCTTCTCCGCCAGCAGGGCGGCGCGGCCGTCGAGCTCCACGCCGGTGACATGGCAGCCATCCACCCGGGCGAGCAGGCAAAGGGCGGCCACGCCATGCCCCAGGCCGGCCTCGAAGACGGCATCTCCCGCAGTGGCCGGAACGGCGGCTGCCAGAAACACCGAATCGCTGCCGGCGCGAAAGCCCTTCTTCGGTTGCAGAATGCGCAACCGCCCGCCCAGGAAGCCATCGTCGGTAAAAGGGGTATCTTCCGTCATTTTTCCGGCGCCGTCAGATATTCGCCGATTTGCGCCAGCGCGCGCCGGGCCGCCGCCTCATCCCCGGAGCGCACCATCAGGCGGCGCGGGATGGCCCCGATGGATCCTTCCACGGAGGACACATGCCCGTCGAAGACAACCGCCTCTATCCCCGCATCGGCCAGCAGATGGCGGGCGAAAGAGAGCACGACCGGATCGTTGGTCTTCACGATCTCACGCATGGGCAATATCCTTGCAACAAGCGCCACATGCCGGAAAGTCTAGCAATTTCCGTCACAAGAGGCTACAGGCCGTGCTTGCCGGAGGCAAAAAATCCCCTTATACCTGCTGGCGCGCACGGGAGCGCGGCGGTGCAGGTCAGTCAAGGCGGGATGAACAATGGGTGTTGTTGTGCCATTGGGAGAGAAGAACGATGGAGGCCGCGCCTCCTTGCAGCCCTTGCTGGATCTCGTGGCGCCCGACATGGAGCGCATCAACGAGACCATCCTCTCCCATGCCCAGTCGCACGTCGACATGATCCCGCAACTGGCCGGGCACCTGATCAATTCCGGCGGCAAGCGCCTGCGCCCCATGCTCACCCTGGCCACCTCGCGCATGTTCGGCTACGAGGGCGAACATCACATCCCGCTGGCCACGGCGGTGGAGTTCATGCACACCGCCACCTTGCTGCACGATGACGTGGTGGACGAAAGCGACTGGCGGCGCGGCAAGAAGGCGGCGCGCCTGATCTGGGGCAACCAGGCCTCGGTGCTGGTGGGCGATTATCTGCTTGGACAGGCCTTCAAGATGATGGTCGAAACCGGCATTCTGGAAGCCTTGCGCATTCTTTCCAACGCGGCGGCGATCATCGCCGAGGGTGAAGTGCTGCAACTGGCGGCGCAAAACGACGTCTCGACCACCGAGGACGCCTACATGGAGGTCATCGACGCCAAGACGGCGGCCCTGTTCTCGGCCGCGGCCGAGCTCGGCGCGGTGGTGGCGAAGCGCCCGCGCGAGGAGCAGGAAGCCCTGGTTTCCTATGGCCGCAACCTGGGCATCGCCTTTCAGCTCGTCGATGACGCGCTGGACTATGCCGGCGAGAGCGACAAGCTGGGCAAGGCCACCGGCGATGATTTCAGGGAGGGCAAGATCACCCTGCCGGTGGTGCTCTCCTACCGGCGCGGCAGCGGTGAGGAGCGCGCCTTCTGGAAACGGGTGATGGAAAAGGGCGAGCAAAGGGAGGGCGATCTGGAGCAGGCCCTTGAGATCATGAACCGCCATGACGCCATCACCGGAACCATGGAGCGGGCCCGCCACTATGGCGCCATCGCCCGCGATGCCATGGCCTGGTTCCCGCAATCGGGGCCGCGCGATGCGCTCATGGAGGCGGTGGATTTCTGCATCGCCCGGGTGAGCTGAAGGATCACAGCACGCCGCCTGAGCCCTCATAGGGGCCAATGCCACGCGCCTGCCAGTGCCAGTAGAGCAGCAGCTCCCAGGCCTTGTCATGGGACAGGGCGGCGAAGGTATTGTGCAACTCTGAAAGATTGCGCTCCTTGTCCAGGGCCGCCATGGGCGATTCGGCCAGGCGCTGGATGATGGGGCCGAAAAGCGAGCGCCCATAGCCGAGGGCCTTCAGCAGCACGGTCATGGCCTCGCCCTGGGAATCCTCGATGATGCGCGCGCAGGCGGCTTCGTCCAGCCCCGTCAGGCGTGTCATCTTGGCCCTGGCGGCGGCCTCGTCACCCTCCACGATCAGCTCGATCATGGTTTCGATGCGCAAGATGCGGTCTTGCGGATCGCAAGGGGGGGTCTTTGGCAAGGCAATGCGCAGAATACGCCCCAGAACGCCGGAATCGACCAAAAAACGCGACATGACGAAGCGCCGCAAGGCCGGCGGCAGATACCAGAAGGCGGCAAAGGCCACGGCGGGAGGCAAATCCTTGTGGGTGGCCAAAGGCGCATGCAGGATGGTGCTTTCGCGCGCCTTTGCGGCGATTTTCCAAAAAGCCCCTTCATCGAGCCGCGCGGTGGAATTGCGCAAGAGCTCCAGGATATCCTGCACCGTTCCGTGGCTGACGATGGCCGCGCTCATGGCCGTGGTCAGATTGCGCCGGCGGGTGATGAGATGGATCTTGTTCTCTTCCTCGTGACGGACGGTCTCGAGGAGGAAATGCTCGGGCAGCCGCGCCTTCAACAGGATTTCTTGCTCCAGCCGTGCATCGCGCAACCCCAGGATGGCGCGCACCAGGCCCAAGGGCGGACGCTCCATGAGACACAGCCGCTCCGTCAGCTCGCGGTGAAAGCGCGCCGAGACATGCCCGATGAGCGGCAGCAAAGCGCTGGCCGCCAGGGCGCGCTCCTGTGGCTGGGCGGCACTGTCCGGCATGCCCATGACATCCAGCAGGCTGCGCGCCATGGCGGTGAACTCACCAGAGGTGAGCCTTTCCACGGGCTGCTCCCCGGCGCTGGCGGCACCGGCGGCGGACACGGGCGGCGCATGGGCCTGCTGGGACGCATCAGCATCTTGTGCGGGCGCCATGGGAGACGAAAGTGGCGCACCGGCCTGTTCCGCGGAGGGCAAAACGCTTTCCGGCATGGGTGGCAGGTCAGGCTGGGCGGCGCGCATGACCTGGGCCATCTCGTGCAGCATCTGTGCCGCCTGTGCCGGCGGCGCCATGACCGGGGGCCGGGCCGGGGTTTCCGGCTGCGCCTGTGGCCCGGCGGACATCTGCGGCGGCGCGGGCGCATGAAGCGATGCGGGCATTTCCAGTGCGCCTGAGTGAAACGCCGGGGTTTCCTGCATATCCGGCATTTCGGCCGCGATTGGCTGCTCCACCGGAGCT